>JANXUN010000191.1 GCA_025356185.1 Gemmatimonadaceae bacterium | reverse complement strand
GGTGGGAGGCGATCGAAGAGGCGGAGCGCCGGTATCGTGACAGTCGGCTTCGAGTGACCACCGACAACATCGGGCTCGCACGTTTGCGAGAAGGGCTCGACCTCATTCGTATCGGCGAACCGTTACGGCCCGAGATGGCCGCGTGGCGCTACGGAGATCAGTTCGGCAGTCGACGGCGGCGGAACTTGATGGTCGCAGGCGCTGTCGTTGGCAGCGCGACGATGATCGTGGGCGGCATCGCGTGGATCGGCGTGAGTGTTGGGTCGGTCGCCGGTATTTACGCAAATCGCCAAATGTGGGACACGTTGGTGCACGGCCGTCCTTCGCAGGTGGTGGCACGCGTTCGCGGCGCGAACGGAGAGACGCTCGTGGTCGAGCGGCGTCAGGCGCGAATGAGTGTCATCGAACGTAGCGATGACGGGTCACCACTTCGCCTGCGCTTGGAGCACACACGAGGTACCACCGTTCTTGACGGCGTTGTCGCCGAACGTGCGGCCGCAAGCATTCTTCCGACGGTGAATCGATTTGGCGGTTCGGCAAGGACCGTGCAAGAATCCGTGCACATGCTGGAGTCGCTCGGCTCGCCCGCGGCGACGTTGGCGCATCTGCACCAAACGCTTGGGGCGTCACACACCGATAAGCGGTGGCAAAATGCCAAGACGCGAACGCGCGCCGATGTGCTTATGAAAATTCCCGGAGCACTGCACACCCTTCCGGTGCGCGAGCGACTTGCATTTGAAATGGCATTGCACGAAGAAACGGAACGTCGCGCCATGAACGGCGAGCTTGCCGACCTGACTCGTGCGTGGCGCGACGCAGAATTGATCGCGAAAATTGCCGACGAGATGTTTGTGACTGACAGCGTTACAGCGCAGATCGAGAATATGCGCGACAAACAGCGCTAACGACGCAACATCGCTCGTACGGGCGCCGCATCGGCGCCGTGTATCGCCACTGGCTGCGCGAGCAGCTCGTACACGCCCGGCGCAACGTGATCAAGTGCAAGATTCTCAAGATTGTACG
Organism: Gemmatimonadaceae bacterium; assembly: GCA_025356185.1. Lineage (GTDB taxonomy): Bacteria > Gemmatimonadota > Gemmatimonadetes > Gemmatimonadales > Gemmatimonadaceae > Gemmatimonas. Next base: position 7,586 of record JANXUN010000191.1, on the reverse strand, counting down.
CGTCACCTGCAAACAGCGCATGATGAATCGGCAGCTCTTTACTTGTGCGACGATCCACACTCGGCGCATCCATGCCAACGAGTCGCACACCGCGATCGAGTAGCCACTGCACAGCGTCAGCGGTGAGTACCGGCCAGTCATTCGGAAACGAGCCGCCGGTGATCGAGTATCCCGTGCGCAAGAGCACGCGAGTGAACGGTTGATCGCCGACCAGCGCGCTCCACATCTCCTGCAGCATGTCTGCGTTCACGTCGACGCTGATGTCATGTGACGAGGGGAGTGCGAGCACCAACACGGGTCCAACAAACACGGACGGTGGCAGCGACTCAGACGCGCCCCACGCGGATTCAACATGCACTGGCGCGTCGGCGTGCGTGCCGACATGTGCACTGGTTGTGATGGTGCCAAGATTGATGCTGTCACCCGACTCGCGTCGACAGCTCCATCCGCATGAGAACGCCGTGTCGCCGGGCCAGACCGGGGTGAAGGGGGAGAGGGGGACGGAGATGTCGATTAGCATCGCGGGCGGAGCTGGTGAGGTGAACTGCTAGGTTCTGGGTTGTGGGTTTGAGTTTTGGGTTATCAACCGTGTGCGCGGAGGGATTGCGCGAACTTCGCTGCCGCACCGTTGACAACCCAAAACCCAAACCCACAACCCAAAACTTAGCAGTTGCTGGCAAGTGGGCTGTGTTGCCGTTAGCGACCGTAAAACTTCGTCCTGACCGCCCACAACTCCGGGAAGAACCGCTGGCTCACCGTGCGCGATAAATACTTCGCGCCAAGCGTACCCCCCGAACCGCCGGTGAGTGGTCCAATGATCCGCTCAACCAACTGCACGTGCAAAAACCGCCATCGCGCAAATCGCTGCTCGAACTCCAGCAGCCCTTCCACCAGCAAGAACATCGGTGTTGGCGCTGGTCCCATATACAGCGCTTCGAGTTCAACCTGATCGTGCGCTAACAGCGCAAGCACCAACGTTTGCAACGGTTCACGAGACAGCGCTGCACGCACCGCCTCCGGCGGATCTCCGTGCTCCGAAATCGTGGCAAGAAAGTGCGGATCGCGCAGTCCCGCCGTCGCCTCAATGGCTCGAAACTGCGCGCTCTGCGAGCCGCTCGATGTCCCGAGATATCCGCGAAATTGTGCGAAGCGCTGCGGAGGCAGCGTGTCGAGCGCGCTCAATTGCTGCGCGACGATTTCGGTGAGCACGTTCACGCGTTGCGTTGCCAGCAATGCCCGCATCGTATCAAACTGCTCGAGCGCCGTGATCAGTGCATCGAGTTCGTGTCGCAGCACTTTAAACCACAGCTCACTCGATTGATGGACCACAATGAACAACAGTTCGTCGGGATGTTCGGGTGACGACTGCGGCGTTTGCAGCGCCAACATTTCGTCAAGGCGCAAATAGCTGCCGTAATCGATTGCTGCGTGTGCTTCACTCACGTCATGTCCTTGTCTGGCATCGTTGAACTCGCATCGGGTTTTTCTGCTGGCCGCACGCGTGCTGCGCCGTTCGCTAAAACGTGGCCACGCCAAGCGTTGTCACATCGTCGACTTGCATCGTTTCGTCCGTATAGAACGGCTCACCGTATCGCGCGCGAATGAGCGTTCCATAGTGCGCGGCCTGATGCGTCACGACGTCGTACAACGTCTCGCCGTTGGGAAACACTTCACCCGCTTGCACCGCGCCGTCAAACTGCGACGAATAACACCGCACCGCGTCCATCTTGCGCGCAAACTGCGGAGTGATATCCACCACGAACGTCGGCTTTACAAAGTCTTCGCGATACGTCACGACGTGCAACAACTTGAACGGACGAAACGCTGGCGCATCGCCTGGCGCGTACTTCGCGAGTCCCGCTAAAAAGCAGGCGTCGCGAATCAATTCGGTTGCACGACGATGATCGGGGTGACGCCCGCGCGGAGCGGGTGCAATGATCACTCGCGGACGCAGCGCACGAATGCGTTGCACGAGTAGCGCGCGCGTGTCGTCGTCATTGCGGATGCCCGCGTCCGGGAGCGCCAGATTTTCTCTCACCGTGAGTCCCATCACACGCGCCGCAGCATCCGCTTCCGCGGCACGTAACGCAGCAGAGCCGCGCGTGCCCATTTCGCCTTGTGTAAGGTCGAGTACTCCAACGGTGCGTCCGGCATCCACGGCACGAATGAGTGTACCGCCGCACGTCAATTCGGCGTCGTCACGATGAGCAGCGATGGCGAGCAAGTCGAGATCGGGCATGGGCATATTGCTAACGTGGTGTGGCCGACGAGACGCCGACGCCACTATGCTAGATCTGGTGACGTCGAGCGACAAGAGCCGACCGCCTCGCGGCGCTGATCGCCCTATTCGTAGCGCAACGCTTCAATGGGATTAAGGCGTGACGCGCGCTGTGCGGGAACCAATCCGAATACAATGCCGATCGTGACCGACACCACCACCGCGATCACGGTAAATCGAACTGGAACAGGCGCCGTGATCTCCATCGCGATCGCCGCGATTTTCCCCAATGACAAACCAACGACGATGCCGATCGCGCCACCGATGCCCGTCAGGGTCGCCGCCTCAATCAGGAACTGCTGCAGTATGTCGCGCCTCGTCGCTCCCAACGCTTTGCGCACGCCGATCTCTCGCGTGCGGCTCGTGACTGACACGGTCATGATCGCCATCACGCCAATGCCGCCAACGAGTAACGACACGCCTGACAGCACAATCATCACGAGAAAGAACACACCTGTGATGCTGTTAAACGTGTCGAGCACCTGATCCTGCGTGATCAGATCGAACGTCGCGCCATCACCGGGGTGCAACCCGCGCATCTCGCGGAGCAGCATTGTCACCGCGCCCTGCGCATCAGCGACCGACACTCCGGCGCGGGGCTTGACCGGAATCCAGAGCGCATTGGTGTGATCGACATAGTACTGATGATCCATCATGCGAAAAGGTATGATGGCGCCAACGCCTTGACCTGGTGGAGCAAAAATATTGGCAGGCTCAACCCACACGCCAATCACTTGGGCAGGACGTCCGCCGATTCGCACCCATCGCCCAAGAATCGCCTCCCGGCCGAACAATCGCAGTGCGGTTTTTTCTTGCAACACGACAACTGCTGATCCCGCCTGTAACTCCGTGCGCGTGAACCAGCGTCCATTCACAAGCTCGCCGCCTTGCACTTCGGTAAATCCGTCATCGGCGCCAAAGACCGCCATCGATTGCGGACGCACGCCGTCGGCCTCAATACGCGACAGAATTTGGGCCCACAGTGAGGCATATCCGATTTCCGGCAACCTGCGAATGCGTTCGGCTTCCTTTTCCGATAGGTCGGGTCGTATGCGAACTTCTTTGGGCAGGTTGTCGGGGTTGAGCGGCGTCGTAGAGAATTTCTTCATCACGAAGAACGTTGTCGGCCCAGCGACTTCGATGGAATGTACGATTTGATCGCGTACACCTTGCACAATCGCCGCCATGGTCATGACCGTCGACACGCCGATGACTACACCAAGAATGGTGAGCGACGAACGCAGCTTGCTCGCACGCAGCGCATCGACTGCGATGCGCACGTTTTCAATCAACGCGCCAGCGCCGAGTCCCGTGGACACGCTACGTCTCGGCGCGCATGGCGGTGATGGGGTCGAGCTGTGCGGCGCGCGAGGCGGGGTACACACCAAAGAGCACGCCAATCCCCGCACCTAATCCGAGTGCGAGTGCGACGCTCCACGCACTGATGCGCGCAGGAAGCGGCGATGCCGCCGACACAATCGCGGCGAGCGCCCACCCTGAGGCAACGCCCAAAAGTCCGCCCAACATCGCGAGCGCAATAGACTCGGCCAGAAACTGTCGACGTACATCGGCGGAGGTTGCACCAACGGCTTTGCGAATGCCGATTTCGTGCGTGCGCTCGGTGACGGCCATCAACATGATGTTCATGATCACGATGCCGCCCACCAAAATGCCGATGGCCACCACCGCCGGTACGATGGCGAACAGCACTTTCGTCAGCTGTTTCCAAAAATCCACCAACGCTTCGGCGGTGCCGACGTCAAAGTTATCGGCGTCGCCTGGGCGTAACCCTCTCACCATTCGCATCGCCTCTTGCGCGCGTGCCATCGCGGGCGCGATGTCGACGGCCTCACGCATCTTCACCGAAATCGTTGTGGTCTGTCGGCGGCCGTATATCGATTCGAACGCAGTAATCGGAATCATCGCAAAACCGTCAAACGATTGCCCCAGCACTTTTCCTTTACGTGCAACCACGCCAATCACGGTGAATCGCTGGCCCATGACCCGCACTTCCTGCTCAAGCGGGTTCACACCATCGAACAGTTTACTTGCGATATCAGCGCCAATCACCGCGACGTTGCGCCGCTCGCGCACATCCATGTCGGTGAGCGGTCGCCCTGCTGTGAATTTGTAGTCCTGAACAACCTGATAGTCGGCGGTGACGCCAAACATCTGCACGCTGCCTAACGTGCGATTGTGCCACACCATGTCCGACTGCGGCGTTGGCCAACCCGACTGCACGCTGATGGCTATCGCGTCGGGCAGCGCGGCACGCACGGCATCCGCGTCGATCATGTTCACGCGTGGGCGCTTGCGAAGCAATCGAAACTGATCGTCGGTAAAGAGCCCCAAGCTGATGGGCAGTCGACGCACCTGAAACGAATTCATCCCAATCATCGCATCGGCAATGTTCTCTTTCACATACGCATTCATGCCTTCGATGATGGCGACGACGGCGACCAGAAAACCGACAGAGACGACAATACCCAATAGCGTAAACGCGGTTCGCAGCGGATTGACGCGCAGCTGTTGCAACGAGAGTCGAATGACATCGACAAAGCGCATGGGCGCGACGCTACTCGTATCGCAATGCTTCCACCGGATCGAGCTTGGAGGCGCGAATCGCGGGAACCATGCCGAACGCAACGCCGGTCACGGCGCTTGCCAACAGCGCCGTCGCGACGATACTGGTTGGCAGTTCGGCCGGAATCGAGCTGTTGGTGCGAATGACCCACGCGAGAATTGCGCCGATTCCGAGTCCAATCAGCGCGCCGATGCTGGTGAGCGTCGACGCCTCAACCAAGAACTGCCAGCGAATCGTTCCCGCAGTCGCGCCCAGTGCTTTGCGCACACCAATTTCGCGCGTGCGTTCGGTGACGGAGATCATCATGATCGCAACGACACCAACGCCGCCAACCAAGAGCGCGACTGCAGACAGCGCGAGGCCGACCGCGAAAATTGCACCGAACAGCTGATTAAACGTGTCCATGATGCGGTCTTGCTCAACCAAATAGAACGTGTTGCGATTGCCCGGCTTGAGCCCACGATGCGCACGCATGGACGCCATGACTTCATCCATGACTTCGCTTTGCGTGACGGACTTGGTCGGGCGCACCATGAGCGTCAAACCACCGCGCCAGATATCGAGCGTGCGCACACCCGTCTGCAACGGAATAATCGCGCGCGGCGTGTCGGGGCCTTTGCCTTCGAGCGTCTTCAGAAATCCAGCTTTGGGGTGATACACACCAATCACGGTGAACTGTCGGCCGCTGATCATGACCTGCTTGCCGATCGGCTGTGATTCGCCGAACAGCTGCGTCTTGAGTGTGTCATTGACCAACACAACTGGCTGTCCCGCATCGTATTCGGCGCGCGTAAAGTTGCGACCCGGCTCGATGTCCGACGCGTCGACTTCAGGCCACTCCGGGCTGTACGCGTCGAAACCCACGTTATCAACGCGACTATCGCGGTACGCGAAGTTGCCTTGTCCGCCCAGAATGCCGATGACGTTTTCTACGCCAGGCAGTCGCTTGATCACTTCCCATTCGGAGAAGCTGAGTGGCGGATTGCGCAGGTCGGGGCACTTTTCGTCGGTGCCGTCGCACGAATTGAGTCCGGCGCCGCGGCGCTGAACGATAAACGTCGTTGCGCCAATCGCTTCGAGATCTTGCTGAAACGACGCGCGGATACCGTTCACCACGGCGCCCATCGCGACCACAACAAAGACTCCAATCGCAACGCCGGCGATGGTGAGTGCGGCGCGCACTTTGTTGGATCGAATGGCGTCGAGCGCCATGCTGATACCTTCGAGTACTAAGAGCAGTCGATTCATCGTTTACTCCTGCCTGAGCGCGGCAATGGGATCGAGCTTTGACGCGCGACTGGCTGGATACATGCCGGCGGCGATGCCGACTCCCGCGCCAGTCAGCAGCGCAGCACCGATTGACCACGGCGCGACCGCTGCAGGTAATGGCGTGAGCGCCGAAATGATTTCAGCAAGACCGATACCCAAACCGATACCGATCGCAGCACCGATCACGCTCAGCGTGGTGGCTTCGACGAGAAATTGCGACAGAATGTCTGAACGCTTGGCGCCGAGTGCTTTGCGCACGCCGATCTCGCGCGTACGCTCGGAAACGGCAACGAGCATGATGTTCATGATTACCATGGCGCCTACGATCAAACTGATCGCGGGAAGCGCCGTGCCGAACAGCACGAGTCGGCCTTTCAGTTGTTTGATGAATCCGAACGCTGCGTCTTGCGTGACTAATCCGAAGTTATCGGGCTCACCCGCTTTGAGTCCGCGCAACGACCGGAGCGCAGTGCGCGCCAACTCGGTCGCCTCGGGCAAATCCGCTTGCGTCGGTACTTGGATGATGAGCGACGACACATCGCGCTGTGGCCGAATGATGCGACCCATCGGCGAGGTGTATGGCGCGATCGCCATACGATCGAGCGAGAAACCGAACACCGATCCCTGCTTCTCAATGACGCCAATCACCACAAAGGGCACGCCACTTACCCGAATCTCGCGTCCTTCGGGATTGAGGCCGGGGAAAAAGTGCTCGGCCACTTCGACGCCAATCACCAGCACGGGTGTTCCCGCCCGCACCTCTTGATCGGTGAACGCGCGTCCCTTATCGATGACAAACTTTTTGATGGCGAAATAGTTCGCGTCGGTTGCAATCGCTTGGACTTGCCGCGGACGGACGCCGACCGCAGATCCGTATTTGAAGCTCTCGCTCGAGACGGAGGATCGCATCGTTGACGGTAATCCTGCGCGCACCGCGTCAACATCGGTCATGCGAACTAACGGACGACGAGCGGCGAGTCGACGATCAAAGTTGCGATTGCCGCCGGGGCCGAAATTGCTGAACCGACGCAAGGTGAGCGTGTTGGTGCCGATGAGTCGCGCGGCGAAATCTTCTTCGACGTAGCGCCCCATCCCTTCGACGATCGACACCACGGCGATCAAGAACATCACGCCAATCGTGACGCCCAGCAGCGTGAAGGCGCTTTTGAGCTTCTGCACGCGGAGCGTGGAAAGCGCGAGTCCGATGGCATCACGTGTTTTCACACGTGAAGTTTAACCCACCGGCTTACTCGTAGCGCAACGCTTCGACCGGATCGAGACGAGAGGCGCGCAGGGCTGGCAGCATACCAAAAATCACGCCCGTCGCGACGCTGGCGAGAATGGCGGTCACAATCGCCGAACCCGGAATGGACGTGGGCACCGGGGTGTAGGTACGCACGATCCACGCCAACAGCGCGCCAATCACGAGTCCCACCGAGGCACCAATCGACGTGA
>JANXUN010000160.1 GCA_025356185.1 Gemmatimonadaceae bacterium | reverse complement strand
CAGTCGCGGCCGCGCAGACCATCGGCTGTATTACGTGACCACGCGCGACTTCGTGAAATATTCGAGCGCGAAACTCTTATACGATGGCGGTTTTCCAGCCATCGACGGAACGATTCGGAAAGAAGGCAACACGTACTACCTCGTCATGAAAGACGAAACGTTCTTTCCCGAACGCCGCTATCTGCGTGTGGCAACGAGCGCGCATGCCACGGGTCCATACGGGCCTGCATCTCCAGCAATTACTGGCTTACACACCGAAGGGCCGTCGCTGCTCAAGTCCAACGGATGGTGGTACCTGTACTACGACGAATACACACGCGGACACTACGGTGCGCTGCGCACGCGCGACTTCAGCACGTGGGAACCTTTCAGCGATTCATTGCGCGCACCTCGTGGCATGCGACACGGCTCGGCGTTCCTGGCACCAGCCTCCGTGCTGCGCCGACTCAAAGCACTCGATTCAACGACGCGCTAAGCGACGCAGCGTCGGCAGCACGTGCCCCATCGCCGTCGCTGGCGACGCCGTCGAACCAAATCCGAAATACACGTCGCGATACAAGGCGTACAGCGCGTCGTAGGTCTCGCGCGACGCGGCCTGTGGTTCGATCACACGCATGGGCGCACACAAGGCCGCTTGTGCCGCCTCAAGCGTAGGAAACACTCCCGCGGCCATAAACGCGAACAACGCCGATCCCAAGCTCGTGATCGAACGCTCGGGAACAAGCACGGGAATGTTCAGCACGTTCGCGTACACTTGATTAAGCAACGCATTCTTTTGCGGAATGCCGCCGCCGTGAATCACTCGGCGAATCGGCACGCCGCCCTCGCGCATGCGATCGAGAATGACGCGCGTGTGAAATGCCGTACCCTCAATCGCCGCGAACAGTTCGTCGGCGGCGGTGTGCTGCAGCCCCCAGCCCAGCGTCATGCCACCTAGTTCGGTGTTCACCAACACCGTGCGGTCACCGTTGTCCCACGTCATGCGCAGCAGTCCGGTTTGTCCAGCGCGATGCGAGGCGGCCAATTCTGTGAGCGCAGCGACCGTCGTTCCGGCGCGCGTTGCAATCGCATCAAAAATATCGCCGCAGGCAGAAAGGCCCGCCTCGATTCCCGCGAAATCAGGGTGAATCGATCCCGGCACCACACCGCACATGCCGGGAATCGCGACCGCATCGCGCGACATGGCCATGATGCACGTCGACGTGCCGATCACGTTCACGACATCGCCTTCCGTAATGCCTGCGCCCATCGCATCCCAGTGCGCGTCAAATGCGCTCACGGGAATGGGAATGCCGACGCGCAGACCAAGTCGTTCCGCCCACTCGACGGACAAGCCTCCCATGATGTGACGCGATGTGCGCACCGGACCCGTAAGCTTTTCGCGAACGCCCGCAAACAGCGGATCGACTCCGCTCAGAAACTGTTCACTCGGCAACCCGCCATCGGCCTCGCGCCACAACCATTTGTGTCCAATGGGACATACGCCGCGCGGAACGTCGTGAGGATTGGTGTATCCGCACAAAACGGCCGCGATGTAATCGCAATGTTCAAACGCCGAAGCGAAGCGCGCGCGCTTGTCCGGATTGTGTCGCAGCCAATGTAGCAGTTTGGAAAAACCCCACTCGCTGCTGTACACACCGCCGCACCATGTAATGGCGTCAAGCTCTGCGGCGTGTGCGTGCGCCGTGATCTCTGCCGCTTCGCGAAACGCGCGATGATCGCACCACAAGTAGTAATCATCGAGCGGCTGCATATGTTCATCGACCGGAATCACCGTCGAACCAGTTGTATCAATGGCCAGCGACAATACGTCGTGGCCGCGCACGCCGGCGGCAGCGACGGCCGAGTGCATCGCGTCGGTCAACGCGCGCGCATGATCGACGTGCGATTGCGTAGCGAAATCTGGATCGGAGCGACTGCGATGAACGGGGTACTCCCCAACCCCGTGACCAATCACTCCCCGCACACTGTCAACAATGGAGACGCGCACACTCTGCGTGCCGAAGTCAACGCCCGCGACGATCGGCATACGCTAACGATCTCCGTCGCGGCCGTCTCCGACGAGGCGGTCTCCGTCGCGATTGTGATGCGCGACGTCCCATCCCAGATAGTGCGATGTTGCTTCGTGTACTGCGCCCGCAACATGCGAGAACGTTGCGGCAACGTGATGCTCGAATCCGTTGGTGCAAATGTGCCGCAGCAGCGACTGCAGTCGCGGAATCTTCACCACGCCCGCGCCACCGAAGGTTTTGAGCGGATCTTTCGTGAAGGCCCCTTCGCCGACATAACCGCGGATCACGCCACGACGATCGTCTGTCGAGAAACGCGCAAACGTCATCTCGCCGGCGCGCACCTTTCCAACAATCGTACCATACGTGTTTTCACGACCCACCGTGCCCGCGATTATCTCCTGGTAGTCCATCACCGACGACTCAAAAAACGACTTCGGCAAGTTGCTGCAGTGAAAACACACCGCCTTGTCCGGATCGTCGCCGTAGTTGTTGTTCCAGTCCAGCAACGCACTCGGCGTTTGTGAGGCGAGCGTGAGCGCGTGCATGCTGATCGTTCCGCACACGTCTACCTCGCAGGCACTCGGATTATTCGAATCGCTCATCATGCTCATGATGGTGCAGGGCACGACGCCAAAAAACTCTTCGATCGATGTCCAACACTGCACGGCACTTACCGTAACATCTGCCTCCGTCATCCATCGATCGATCACGAGCCCAAGTTTCGCCATCTTGATCAACGCGCCCTGCGGTACGTCACTCGCGTCAACGTACG
>JANXUN010000153.1 GCA_025356185.1 Gemmatimonadaceae bacterium | reverse complement strand
ATTTCGACCGTGAGCTTCGAATTGACGACGTTCGTGGTGACGGCGTACGTCGAGGTGGCGTCGCTGACCTGGGTTGGCTGCGAGCCAGGCACGGCGGCGGTGATCACGAGCGACGGCGTTCCAGCGACTGAGACAACGTTGATCTTCTGCACTTCGCACGTGACAGTCTGCGTTGCTGAGCCTTGGGCAGCTGCCATACGAAAACTGACAACACTGAGTGCAACGACTGCTGCGAAAATTGAAGACTTACGGGACACTGGATTCTCCATTGAAATGGAGTTCTTACTGTACTGTGCGAGCGTACTTCGTCGTGACGCCACGCCACAGATCCGACCCATCACATTTCTTTATCGACGGCAGTTTCCCACGACTTTAGCAAAAATGAAAAAATTGTCAGGGAATCCGGCCGCCTAGGGAGCCGTGCGCTACTATAGAAGCCTCTAGCAAGGCTAGCGCAGTGCGGGGATCCGTAAGTGGCGTCTTGACTCGATCTCAGACTCGGAGTCGTTCGTGCGCGTCGCGCTCATGGCAATGATGTTGGCGATATCGACGCCGCGGCAGTCGCTGCCCGCGTGGGCCGCCGCCGTTCTTGCTGACAAGGGGTTCGCGTCGACCTACGCGCGATGGGACAAACTGAAGCCCACGTTTTTGGTTGGCGATTTTAATGGCGACGGAGGCGAAGACGTCGCGGTGTTCATCATTCGCAAAACCACGAAGCAGCAAGGCATCGCGATTCTCCATGCCGGATCAACGACAGCGATTGTGCTGGGTGCCGGAAAAGTGTTCGGTAACGGCGGCGCAGATTTTGAATGGCTGGACTCGTGGAAGCTGTATGCGAAGTCAGCGAACAAAGGCGCATCAGCACAGAGCACACTCGCGCTGCGCGGTGATGCGATTTTTGTCGAGAAAACCGAATCCGCGAGTGCGCTCATCTATTGGGATGGCACGCGATACCGCTGGCGTCAATTTGGCGACTAACACATTCCCATGATTCATTCCGCGCAGCGCATCGCTCAGACACTGATTCACGTCACGCAGATCACGACGGTATGCGTGCTAGTCGCGTCGTGTTCAAACACGGGCGCGCGCAACGAATCGAAAACACCCGCGTCATCTCCCACTTCCAAGCCTGCGAACATGAAGTACAAGAAAGTCGAACCCGCGAACGCACTCGGCTATGCAAAAGTCACGCTTGGTGACGGCGCGACGTACGCCGAGGGCGTGATCGATGGGAAAGGCGCGGAGGTGATCGCGCCGCAGACGACGTTGTTTGTCACGGACATCACCGATGCGACGGCGCTGCTGCAGTTCGCGAACAAGTTTCTGTTTGTCGATCTGGACAAAGGACCCGTTGACGTTTCCTTGTTTGAAACGACGAAGGGTTTTGAGTTTGCCGAACCGTTTCGTTCTGGACTCGCGTTGGTGAAAGTCAACGACGAACAGTTTTACATCAACGCGGACGGTGAGCGTCCGCTGAAAGAGACGTATGATCACGCCGAGACGTTTCACAATGATCGCGCGTTGGTGTATCAGGGCGAACGCAAGCGCATCATTGATCCGAAAGGTCACACGATCAAGGAACTCAAGTACGACCAGACCAATCCGTACACCGCGTCACTGTGGCAAGTCACGCGGATTAAGGGCGACCTGTATTTGAGTGGGTTTGTTGATTTGAACGGGAAAGAAGTGGTGCCGCTGATCTACGAGGAGATCGGCATGTATGAGGAGGACGTCAAGCGCACGCGGGTTCGGATTAAAGACAAACTGGGCTTTCTCGACGAGAATGCTCTCGTCGCAATACCGTTGATATACGAGTACGCGGAAATATTTGGCAAAGGCAAAGCGCGCGTGCGACTCAATGGACGAGTGTTCTTTATCGATCCGATGGGAAAGGAAGTGGCGGAGTAGCGGAGTGGGCTTCACCAGTGAAGTCGCGCCATTGCTCGCAATGGGAATTCTGATGCATCCCTCACACAGAATGATGCAAGCGCCCGACACTGCCTGCATCACAAAGGCTTGTCGTCTGTGCAATTACCGACCAATCGCGCGATTTAACCACTGAAATCTCCACGGCACGGTTAGTGCTGAACGTTCATCAATGAAGTCGTCCACTGGGGACGAATCGTCGTTTGCTCACGCGTACGGAATGGGGATCCACTATCGTGAAGACGCTCAAGAGATTTTCCGGCTGGACCGTCGCCGCGCTGCTCCTCGCGCTTTCGACACCGACCCGTTATGCGCACGCGACGCCTCCTTCGCAGTGCTTTCCGGGAGACGGAGTTACATGCCCCACTGTGACGCCCGAGCCCAGCACATGGCTGTTGATGGCCGTCGGATTAGGCGGCGTTGCATATGTTGCAAGACGGCGTAATCGGAAGAACTAGCAACGCTCGTCCGCTACTGCGCAAAAGGCCCGATGCTGCTGCATCGGGCCTTTTCGCGATCGACAATCCCGCGCCTCGAAGGCGAGTGCGTTTGCGACGTCGCGTTGACGCTAGTCTAGTGTGAGGAATGAAAGTTCACGGATCACGTCTGACGAAAAAACCTTATTGAAATCGGACAAACGCCTCACGAACGAGCCTCTGACCCGGGATACGCTGGACCGGTCATTTCGGACCAGTCGAGCACATCACGGTGCACATTAGGCTGCACCGTGACGCGTGGGACCGGATGTGGTGATGGGTTGGTCCACGATTGCCGCGCCGACGATAGCATCACAATGAGGGGTGCGCAGCGAAGAAGATAGGCGACGGTTTTAGTCACGCGCTGTAATTTGCGAAGGTCACGCGAGGTCACATCCCCGAGGTTGGCTAAGCGTGTTCCGCGAATGTACAATAATTCTTTGACACGAGACGCGACATGCGCACGACGATGGACGACGAATTTTCCAGTGCGCTTGTGGGCGACACGGACGCAGAGATCGTAGCGCTTGAAATGGAGCTGCGTCGTGCACAACTCAACGCGGACGTCGCAGTACTCGATCGACTACTCAGCGACAACCTGCTGTTTACCGGCCCCGATGGGCAGCTGGGCAGTAAGGCGCAGGATCTTGACGCGCACAAATCGGGAGTGGTGCGATTTCGCACACACGATGTCGCGGAGCTCTGTACTCGACGCGTCGGGACTGACGTCGTGCTCAGCGCAATGCGCACGTACCTCGTGGTTGATATTGTCGATGTGCCAGTGGCGGGATGGTTTCGCTACACGCGCGTGTGGGCACGCGAGGCCGGTGATGCGTGGCGCGTGGTCGGTGGGCATGTGGCTGCCGCGTCACCGATTTAGTATTCAATGAGTTTCGTCTCCGACCCGCGCGTTCGAGCGGCGCAACGACAACACGCGTCGCGCGTTGAGACGAACGCGCGGCCATTAGTGAATATTCACATCGCAAGCGTTCCGGCGCCGCGTTCGCGGTGGTCTCGCATGTTGGTTTACACGTTGCTACTCGCTGTCAGCGTTGCCGTCATAGCACGCGTCATCGCGTCGGCAATCGCCGATCCACTGGAGCCCATCGTTGCTGGAGCGGCGCCAACATGGATGGTGCAAGTCAGAACCACGGGCTCGAGGCCGGGCACAGCGCTCGTCTATGGACGCGACGTCGGCGTGCAGTTTTTGCAAATTCCTGCTGGCGACGGTTCGACGAGTGAGGCGCGAGTCATTCCTGCGCGGTTAGCGAAAGGAGAACTGCATCTTATCACCCTCAGTTGGACGTCTCTGCATGTGTTCGGGACAGGTCCCAAGGGCAGTGCGCTCCTCTCCTATGGTGCGACATCGCCGATCGTCACGTTGTTTCAAACGAAGGAGTCGACCGGTGTTCGCACCGGGTGGTGACATCCAAAACCGCGTCGCGAGAATAGATGCCTAGCTGGCAAGCCCGCTGTGTCAACACGTTGGTTCGCTTGACTGTTCGTCGTCGCAGCTGGGGCGACGGACAACGCGCGTTCGAAAGATCTCTGCGGATGGCAGCTCGCGCATTCTCGCGACGGTCACGCGGAGTTAGTCCGTGCACATGATCGGAATCCCGTTTGGCACAACAGATTGGGATCAGGTTGAGCGAACCGAACACGCCGGCGAGCGCGGTGTTGCGCATTGGCGTACGCGGCGGTTCGGCGACATTCGTGTTCGCATGATCGAGTACAGTGCAGGCTACGTTTCGGACCACTGGTGTTCCAAGGGACACATGCTTTTGTGTCTTGAAGGCGAGTTGCGTACGGAGCTCGACGACGGACGCATATTCGTACTGACTGCTGGCATGAGCTATCAAGTCGCCGACGGCGCGGAGCCGCATCGTTCGTCGACCGCTGTTGGCGCGAAACTCTTTATCGTCGATTAAGGACACCGGAATTTGATGCGCACTCCACTCGTCGCCGTCATTGTCGCATTCGTCGTGTCGCGACTGATATTTGCGGCCTTTCACTTTCACTACAATCTGTTCACCGACCCGTTCGACATCGTCAAATTCTTGATCGACTTCGGCACGTGGGCGGGCGTGTTCATGTTGACGACGCTGCTGATGCAAAAGCTGCCAGGTAAGGGCGCGTGACGAGCACGGCTGCAAGGCGGTTTGTCGAACGATTCGCACTTATCGCGTTTGCGCTTTATCACGTGCCGCTATTTCTGAACAACTATCCGTCACTTGGCGGCGGTGGTTTCTCGGGAGATGGGCTCGCGATCTCGTGGGGTCACGTGTTCACGCAGCCGGGAATTTGGGTTGCCCGAAATGTGTTTCATATAACCTCCGCGATGAACGGCGCCGATGCTGGTGACAACGCTGACATCGCTGAAGAGTATGCGAGATTACTCATTGCAGTCGTGTTTGGAATCTTCGGCGCGCTCGTGTGGACGCTGCGCGACAAACCTCAAGAACAGATCCATCCGCAAGAGCCACGCGTGAGCGAATCGCTCCGCGTATTACTCCGGTACTCGATCGCGCTCGGTATCACGAGTTATGGTGTCGCCAAAATTTTGCCGATGCAGTTTCCGCCGATCAGCGCGTTCACACTTGAACAGCGCGTCGGCGAGCTCTCCCCGATGTCGTTGCTCTGGACGTTTATGGAGTATTCGCGTCCATACGCGTTTCTCGCTGGCGCGATCGAAATGATCGCGGTCTTCCTCCTGTGCGTTCGACAAACCGCAACGCTCGGCGCAATCGTGTGCCTTGTCGTGATGGCAAACGTCGCATTCATGAACTACGCATACAGCGTTCCGATCAAGTTGTACGCAACCATGATCGTGCTCTCATCGCTCGTGCTCATCGCGTACGACGCGTCCAGACTTTTCCGTGTGTTTGTGCAAAATCGCGCGGTCGACGCGGCGCCACGCGAATCGATTTTTCACGGGCGCATTCCCACGTCGTGGCGATGGGCGATCAAAGTGGCGTTGATAGGCAGCGTCACGTTGTCATCATTCGTCGCGATGCGCAGTGCCATTGCCGAACGGGCGCATGCATCAGTGCTCGACGGCGCGTGGGTTGTGAAGTCGTTCGCGAGAAGTGGTGCGGCCACCGATGACTCACTCAGTTGGCGTAAGCTGGTGGTGCAACAAAATGCGGTGATCGTGAACCGCGCATCGGACCTCCGCATGTTTTGCCGACGATCGCAGAGTGCCGACTTGAGCGCGCTCGCTGTCGAGTGCGGCCGGGCGCACAAGGGCGTCTTACAATGGACGCTTGCCGCTGATGTCCTGACCTTCGACGGTGCGGCTGTTCACGTGTTGGCGCATCGGGTAAATCCGAGCGACTATCCCTTGATGCGCGCGCAATTTCGGTGGATGCAGCCGTAGTGCGTTACTAAACTCAAATTGGCGGCAAATACAATCCGTTTTGCCGCAGCAGTGCTTCAATAAAGAAGTAGTCCGCGTACCCAACTAGCGACTCGAGTCGCGGGAGATCCAGCGGCGGATCATTGCATCCGCGAACGTTTGAGCATCGTGCCACCAAAGTAGAGATGATCGGGCTTTACTTTGGCCGCGTCA
>JANXUN010000142.1 GCA_025356185.1 Gemmatimonadaceae bacterium | reverse complement strand
CTGCAGGCGGCGATGGCGACGACGGCACACAGCGCGAGTGTAAAACGAACGATCGGGTAGCGACGCGAAATCATAGCCAGTACCTATGTCGAAGTGATGCGGCCGAAACGTGGGCACGGCGCATCTATCCAACTTCCGCACTGGTACCTGAATTGGCAATCGGTGTGACGAGTCGCTACACGTAGGACGCGATCCCTCTCGGATGTTCGGCCTTGTAACGTGCATAGCAACGGCAGCCCACGTACAGCAGCGGTAGTACGCACGCCCACACGACGTACAGCATCCAGAGCGGCCACTGATATCCTTCCGCCTGTTGTGACGGGCGCAACGGAAAGTTGCCCACGAGCCATGGCGTGACCGCGCCGGTCCGGATGAGCGATACGATCATCGCTGCAACGTGAATCGTTGGTATGTGCAGCAAGTAGTAAAAAAGTGGCACGAGCCCGAAGGTCGTCATCGCATCCGCGAACCATCCCTGCACGCGTTCGGCCCATGGAATCAGCGCGATCGTGGGACCAAGTGTCATCAACAGAAACAGCTGCGATGCGGGATACTTTTGCTGACCCAACAGTCGGAACAGCGCGGGCGGCGCTTCGGAGCCTCCGTCGGTAAACGCGACGAGCGCGCCAGCAATCACCAAAAATGCGGCGGTCGCGCCGAGTCCGATTCGCATGCAGAGACGTCGACGCGATTCATCGTCGCGCGTGAGGATGAGGCCAAAGCCATACCCCGCTGCCATGACGCCAATCCACGGCACGATGACGAAAAGAATCGCCATGGGCGGACCGTGCTCCCCGAACGAGAACTGGCCGCCCAAATACAGGATCTTTAACAACGAGTGTAACAGTGCCGGCGCAGATTCAGGGATTGCGAAGCCAATAAGTCCGACCAGCTGTTGCAGCGCCATGATGGCGATGCCCACAATGCCCACCGTCGTCGGCGTAAATCGTACAAGTGCTGACATCAGCATCATGCATATGCCCAGCATCCAGATTACGCCGCCGAGATTGTACTCGTCAAATCGAACGTTGAACGTCCACGTCAGCCGAATGAGAGTCAGCTCCAGCACCACGAGTATCGCACCGCGCGTAAGTAAAAACCGAGACAGTGCGCGCATGTCGCCCAGCGTTCGTCCGTGAAAAAACGCGCCCGTGCCTGCAAACAAGCAGAACGCGGGCGCGACAAAGTGCGTGATCCATCGCGTAAAAAATATTCCTGCTGTCGCTCCGCCAGCCGGAAGGCCGGAGTACACTCGGACATGGTCGATCGCCATGAGCACACAGGCGATGCCGCGGAGCAGGTCGACGGAGCGGAGACGAGACGGTGCGCTGATTTGTGTCATGAAAGGCGAGGGTTGTGCATCGTTAGCGATATGCGCCGTCTATCAACCGCGGCACCGTTTCACTGACATCGCACTCTGCGGCGATTTCGACATCCACATCCCAGCCGCCGTCAATCAATTCGCGCCCCGACGCGCAGCTGCGGATTACTTCCGGCAACCGCGATGCATGTTGCACAAACGCATCACGTGCAGCTGTTGCCTCTGGCGAAAGCGTTCCGGTCAAATGCGTGATAACAGCACCCGCTCCCAACCAGTCTTCGAGGCTGGGTCGCATACTGTCGTCGGGCCAACGCTCGCCGGCCGGAATAACCAGCACGCGCGCGCCGAGTTGTTGTGCAGCGAGTGCGACGGCACGCGCATTACGAAAGCATGCGGCGAACGTGGGCTTTTGAGCTGTCAATCCGCTGATCGTGGCACCGTTTGGTGACGGCAACACTAAGCGGGCACCGGCGGACAGCTGTTGCAACGACGTTGGAGAAAGCGATGGCTGCGTACGACTGCGCGAGCCCGCCAGCATTGCGTTGTGTTGTGCCGCAAACTGCTCGGCACGCGAATCCCTCCACGCGAACGGAAAGACGATCGCGTTGCGCGACACGGCGATATCGATGCACGTCGAGAATGACAGGACATCAACTACGATGACGGCGTCAACATCGCCAGCGAGTTCGCGCGCCGCGTTGACGCCCCACTCGCACCGGATGGCGTAGTCAGATTGGGTGAGCCACATGGAGGTCGCGCTTGTTGTGCGCGTCAGCGCAGTTGCGCGTGAAACGTTTGCGGGTCGCCTGCCCCCACTCGCGCGCCTGAGAGAGGCAGTCCAAATCCCTGACTGTCCAGCTTGAGACTCGCTGCTTTTCCCGCGTTCATGACAAACGAAATCTTGCTGCGCGGTGCTGACCGCATTGCGAACGTGCCATCGGCCTGCTTGAGCAACTGCTCCGGCCCCTCGCCCAGTACTTGAATCATTAATCGGCCGTTTTCGTCAAATACGCGATACGTGCGCTTGTACTGTGCATACGAGTCGTGCAACTGCGGCGACAGCCGGTCGAGCTTGAGTGAATAGGTCCCGTCAACCTGCGCACGTTCTTCGGAAGTAGTCGCAACGTCGGCCAACACGCGCGGAGCGGCAGCGGGTGCCGAGACCGATAGCGTTGGCAATTTCAATACGGCGCGCGACACGGCCCGCGAAATCGCGTACGCGTTTTGTCCTTCGGTGTTTGATAACACGACGACGGTAAGGTTGTCGGCTGGAAATTCGTACAAACTTCCGCTGTACCCAAACAGCGAGCCGTGTTGACCCCATCGCGAGTGATTGTCTTCGTGATTGATCGTGATCGCCAATCCATACTGCGACTTGGGATCTTGCGCGCTCATTTGAATCGCAGCGCCCGTCGGCGTGGTCATCTGCTGAAACGTTTCCGCCTTCACCAGCACATTGGTACGCAACGCACCCCACAACTTGGCGATATCACCAACCGTGCTGCACACGCGCAGATCGGTGTTGTATGCCATGTCGTTTTCGTTAGCCGCGACAAACGAGTCATCGTAGCGGCGATAGGCGTGCGACAATCCCTTCACCAATGTTCGGTCATCGCAAAAGCTCGTGCTCTTCGCCCCACTCGGCGTGAAGATCTTCGCTTGCACATAGTCGGCAAATCGCTGTTTGGACACGCGCTCGACAATCGTGACCAGCATCTGAAATCCTGAAATGGACCAATCCCACTTCGCACCGGGTTCGTTCACCCACGTCTTGCCCGCGTAGAGCGCCATCACTTCATCGAGTGCCTTGGGTTGACGACTCGTTGCTTCGATGGCATCGCCCAAGTAGTGGTAATCGACAATTCCCGATGTGTGGTTCAGCAGTTGCCGCACGGTGACATGCCGCCCTTGCATCGGAAATTCAGGAATGTATTTCGCGACGTCGTCATCGAGCGATAGTGCACCACGCTCAATCAATTGCATTACCGCAACGCCAGTGAACGGCAACATCGGCCCAACGATGTGATACACCGTTTCTGGTTTGCTCGGCACTTCAAGGCCCAGATCGGCG
>JANXUN010000150.1 GCA_025356185.1 Gemmatimonadaceae bacterium | reverse complement strand
GTGGAGATGTACCGGCCGCGGGAGCGCCAGCCGTCGCCGGGCCCCGGGTAACGGCCCGCGACACGGTGGTCCGCGGCGGCTTTCAGCTGCCGCTGGAGCGCGGCCATGCCACCTATGACGTGATGCCCGACGGACGGTTGGTACTCATGCGCCCCATGCAGAGCGGGCAGAGTCTGGTGGTGGCCTACGGGTGGCTCGGCGCGCCGAGTGGGCGAAGGCGGCACGTTGAGGACCATCGAAGCATCGCTTGACAGTACGCGCAGATTCCTCCATTCTGCAGGAAAACGGAGACTACATGGCGATTCTCAACATCAAGAACCTTCCTGACGGCCTCTACCAGCGTCTCAAGGCGCGTGCCGAGCAGCAGCACCGCTCGGTTGCCCAGGAGGTCACGCACATCCTCGACCAAGTGCTTGGAGGCCAGGAGCCGCTGTCGATCCTCGACCTGCAGGGCCTCGGCAAGTCGGCGTGGACAGGCGTGGAGGCCACCGCGCACGTGGACGGTGAGCGCCGCGCGTGGGACTGACCGAGATCGTCGGGCAGGGCGCTGTCGCCGTGGATACGGCACTCTTCATTTACTTCATCGAGGAGCATCCGCGCTTCCTCGCGCCCGTGCGCGCGCTCTTCGCGCTGGCCGACAAGGGCGAGATCGAGATCGTGACATCGTCGTTGACGCTGCCCGAGGTGCTGGTCGTTCCGTTGCGTTCGGGCGACCTCGTGCTCGCAGCCAAGTACGAGGCCCTGCTCACGCGATCACGCGGCGTGAGAGTAGTGGACCTCTCGCGCGATCAGTTGCGGACGGCCGCACGTCTGCGTGCGCATTACGGGGCTCTTCGAACGCCCGACGCCCTGCAGTTAGCCGCCGCCATCAGTACGGGGTGCCGTTCCTTCGTCACCAACGACCGGCGAATGCCGGGGCCGGATGGTCTGCGCGTGCTGCAACTCTCGGAGTTCGCATGAGCGCGCGGCAGTCGCCGTTATTCGCGTCGTTCCGAACGACGTTCGTCATCACCGCCGCTGACCATCATCGGAGAACGCGTGGGTGACACGTCAGCGCGGTTGCGCGCCGCCCTCGCCGACCTCTACCGCCTCGACCGCGAGCTCGGCGCCGGCGGCATGGCGACCGTGTATCTCGCGCACGACATCAAGCACGATCGCGATGTCGCGATCAAAGTGCTGCACCCGGATCTCGGCGCGGCGCTAGGCGGCGAACGGTTTCTCACTGAGATACGCACCACCGCACGTTTACAACATCCGCACATCTTGCCGTTGCTCGATAGCGGCGATGCCGACGGATTGTTGTACTACGTCATGCCGCTCGTGACCGGCGAAACGCTGCGCGCGCGATTGGAACGCGAAAAACAATTGCCCATCGCCGACGCCGTGCGTATCGCGCGCGAAGTCGCGAGTGCGCTCGACTACGCGCATCGGCAGAGCGTTATCCACCGCGACATCAAGCCGGAGAACATTCTCCTGCATGATGGGTCGGCGCTCGTGGCAGACTTCGGCATCGCGCTCGCGGTACAAAGCGCGGGCGGCGCGCGCATGACGCAGACGGGATTGTCACTCGGTACGCCGAGTTACATGAGCCCCGAGCAGGCAATGGGTGAACGCGCCATCGACGCACGCAGCGATGTCTACGCGCTCGGCGCGATGACGTACGAAATGCTGGCGGGTGAACCACCGTTCACCGGGCCGACGGTGCAGGCCATCGTCGCGAAAGTGATGAGCAGCGAGCCCGCGTCAATTGTTTCGCTGCGCAAGGCGGTACCGTCGAACGTGGCGGCGGCAGTGCACTCGGCGCTCGAGAAATTGCCGGCGGATCGATGCGAGAGTGCGAAGGCGTTTAGCGAGATGTTGTCCGACACGCGTGCGACGTTCGCGCATACTTCACTCGGTGCGACAACCGCGAGTCCTGCGGCATCCGCGCGAATGTCGCGCACTGTGGTCGCCAGCGCGCTCGCCGTGGCGGTCGTGAGCCTTGGTGTCGCAGCGTTCGCGTGGCGACGTGCAAGCAGCAGCATACCCGAACCGGCGGTAGCGCTTTCACTCGATCTGCCCAACGCGCGTCCTGAACTCTCGCGCTTTGCCGTCTCGGGTGACGGCGCACGCTTCGCATTTGCGACCGACGAAGGCATCGCACTACGCGATGTCGGACAACGTGAATTTCGTTTGTTGGTTGGCACCGAGAAGGGCGCGTCACCGTCCTTCTCTCCCGACGGCGAGTGGATTGCCTTCGAAGCGAGCGGTCGTTTGCGCAAGGTGCCGATCGCTGGTGGCGCACCGATGGCGATCGTGCCCAACGATTCACTGCTCGCTGGACGCGTGAGCTGGGGCGACGATGGAAGTATCGTGTTCGAGACGAAGTC
>JANXUN010000104.1 GCA_025356185.1 Gemmatimonadaceae bacterium | reverse complement strand
CGATTGGACACGGCGCGCGTGCGAAACGTTCGACAGCCGCGGCGCTGCCGCGCGACTACTTCCGCACAAACTTCTGCACGCGACGTCCCGCGCCCACCTCTGCCGTATACACGTTGCCTCGTGAATCCACCGCGACGTTGTGCAAAAATACGAACTGCCCAGCATAGTGGCCGATACGCCCAAACTGACTGACCTCTTTCAGCGTCTGCCGATCAAACAAATGCACCCGACCGTTGCCCGCGTCGGCGACGTACAAAAACTGCTGCGCCGCGTCTTCCGAAAACGCAATCGAAAAGGCCGTACCTAACAGCACCGTGCTTCGCTCGATAAACAGCTCGCGCTCAAACTTTCCGTCCACTGAAAAAATCTGCACGCGATTGTTGAGTCGATCGGCCACGTACACATGCCCGTCGCGTGAAATGCGTACGCCGTGTACTGTGTTGAACTGCGGCTCGCCCGGACCCGTGCGAGTGGGCCTGTTTGATACGCTGTCGTTCGGCTTGTTGCCGTACGCGCCCCACATGCGCTTAAACGTTCCGTTGTCGGCGTCGTACACAATCACACGTCGATTCACATAACCGTCGGCAACAAACAGCTCGTTCGTTGGCGGATACACGTACATGTCCGCCGCATTATTCAGATTCTGCGTATCCAAACTGCCGCGACTTTTTCCGCGATGCCCGATCTGCATCAAGAACTTTCCATCGCGCGTGAATTTGAGCAGCTGATTTTCTGTTTTCTCGGGCAACCGCGGACCACCGGCTGATGAGATCCACACGTTGTCCTTGTAGTCAACGTGAATGCCATGTTCGTCGGCGGGCCATTCGTAACCAGCGCCCGCGCCGCCCCATCCTTGCACGTAGTCACCGTCCGCGGTGAATTCCATCACCGGTGGCGCTGCGCGACAGCACTCCGCCTCGGGATTGAGTGCGACTTCGTCCGTACCAAGCGACCACGGTCGCTGAATAATCCACACATGATCGCGCGAGTCGATAGCGACGCCCGCGACCTGACCCAGCGTCCACTGCTTGGGCACGTGCGGCCACGATGGATCGACCTGATATGACGGCGCGCGAATGGGTGCGACACGCACTGCACGCGCAGCCGCGCGCTCGACGACAAATAGTGTGGCGACAAGCGAGCACCACACGGCAACTTTCCACCGCTGAGTCATGACGCGGTTCGCAAAATTTTGTCCATGCTTTTCCCTTTGGCTAACTCGTCGATCAGCTTGTCGAGATAGCGAATCTCGCGCATCGTCTGCTCTTGAATATCTTCGATGCGGACACCACAAATCACGCCGGTGATCGCGCTTCGCGCAGAGTTCAGCATCGGCGCGTCCGCAAAAAATACTTCAAAATCCGTCTTGTTGTCGAGCAGTCCTTCCAGCTCACCTTGGGTATAGCCAGTGAGCCAACGAATGATCTCATCGACTTCGGCTTTGGTCCGCCCCTTTTTGGTGGCCTTTGCGAGGTAGTGCGGATAGACACTCGCAACACTTGTGGTATAAATCCGATGCTTTGCCATGCTGGAACAGTACTGTCATTCATAACGAGGAGACATCCCCATGAGCGCCGTCCGTAAATCGAAGTCCCCCAGTCATCCCGGACTGTCCGCGCACGACGATTCGCACGCGGAGAGCCAGCAGAATCGCGTCGCGGACAAGATCACGGCGTTTTCGGGATCGATGGCCTTCGTGTACATCCACGTGGTCTGGTTCGCGGCGTGGATCATTTTTCGCGCCGAACCCTATCCGTATGGGCTGCTCACGATGATCGTGTCGCTGGAAGCGATTTTTCTGTCAACGTTTGTGATGATCAGTCAAAATCGCGCCGACGCCAAGCGACAAGTGATCGCCGACCATCAGTGGGAGACCGTTCAAGCAGAGGAGCGGCAAAACGAAGAGCTGCTGAATCTTTCCAAGCAGATTCTTGAGCTGACGCAAGCGATCCATTCGCTAACGAAGGCGTCGGGAGCGACAGATGCGACTCCGAAACGCTAACTCGTCCGGTTCATCACGCGCGGTCTCGAGCGTACGTCAACTCCATGTCCTGCTCCCACGTTGCGTCATCCTTCGACAGTGAACTCACACCAACCAGTGTGTCGCCGCTCACATCCATGGTGAGGACGAAGCGTTGTGAAAAGCCCGGCGCCGTACGCGACCATCGCAGTACGCGCCCAGCAATGCTTACTTCGAACTGTCGGGATACACCGCGTTCGTCGAAGTACAGCATCGTGAACTGCTCGACGGCATCGTCACTGCCAATCAGGGCGATGGCACTCGGAATGCCTTTCTCATCGATCGCCGAGCGCACGCGCACAAAGGCGCCTCCTTCATGCCATTCAAAAACAGTGTGGCCGTGGAGTGTGATCCCGGGCATCATTTCGTGGTGACCGACCGTTGTCCATGTGCCAATAAATGGCGAGAACGCGCTAAGACGTGGATTCGGAATCAGCGCTTCGCTAGCGATCTGTGATGTCATATGCGCGTGAGCACCTGCTCATGAAAAGTCGAACTGCGTTTTGAGTGACGGCAGCGTATTCGAAACATAGGTGTGCTTAGGGCCGGCATATGCCACCAAACATGGAGCGAGTGCGGCCCGCGGGGGTCGCGCGGCAGCAGCGCGCGGCGCAATTTCCAGTAGCGCATCTCTGCGCGCCCCTTCCGCCTGTGCCCTGCGAGTATTCCGATGTCGCTTGATCTTCGCTACGTCCTCCGGTCGCTGTCGCGCGCCAAAGGTTTCGCGATCGCCGTCGTGCTCACGTTAGGGCTAGGTATCGGCGCCAACACCGCGATCTTTTCGGCGGTGCGTGGCGTGTTTCTCAAGCCGCTGCCGCATGCAGATGGCGACCGGCTCATGTATTTGCGCCATCACACGACGAATCAGGGGCAAACGAGCGTTGCGTTCTCCGTGCCGGAGATCAACGACTTTCGCGAACAGTCGAAGACGATGCAGCAGATCGCCGAGTATTCGCCGCTCACGCTTTCGCTGCTTGAGAAGACCGACGCGTCGCAGATTCCTGTCGGACTGGTGACCGGTAATTACTTGAGTGTGATGGGCCTCAAGCCGATTAAGGGCCGCCCGTTTCGTTCGAGCGATGATGGCGGGGGCGCTACGCCAGTCATCATGCTCACGTACGGGTATTGGCAGACGCACTTCGCTGGCGATCCCAATATCGTCGGACAGACGATGCACATCGGCAATCGCACCGTCGAAGTGATCGGCGTGTTGGAACCCGCGCCGTTCTTTCCGGGCAAGATCGACGCGCTGATGAACATGTCGATCAGCGAGCATCATGTCAGCGCGACGATGGTGCAGGGACGCACGCATCGCATGACGGAAATGATTGCGCGACTCGCACCAACGGCGACGGTCGCGCAAGCGCGCGGAGAAGTCGATGCAATCACGCAGCGCCGAAACGCACAGTATCCGGAATCGTACGATAAGTCGGCCGGCTATACGGTTGAAGTGACACCGTTTAAAGAAATTCTTGGACGCGATGCGCAGTTGATGTTGTGGATGCTGATGGGCGTTGCTGCGCTGGTGCTCGTCATCGCGTGCGCGAATGTCGCCAACCTCACCCTCATGCGTGGTGTGCGTCGCGAACACGAAATGACCGTGCGTGCCGCACTCGGCGCTGGCACCACGCGACTGCGCAAATTGTTGCTCGTGGAAAATCTGGTGCTCGCTGGTGGTGGCGCGTTGCTCGGCGTGCTGGTCGCCTTTGCCGGCGTCGGTACGTTGACGACGTTTGTTGAACGATTTTCACCGCGCGCGAATGAAATCCACGTCGATTGGATGGTGCTGACGTTCACGGCACTGCTCGCTGTAGTCATTGCATTCTTGCTGTCGTACGCGCCGCGTGTTGGCACGGAAAATTCATTGGGCGCTGGACTCTCGGCGGGCAATCTCAAAACGTCGGGCACTGGACGTCGCAAACGGTTGCAGCAAGCGTTGGTGATTACGCAGGTCGCCATGTCCGTTGTGTTGTTGTCGGGTGCGGGATTGCTGGTGCGCTCGATGCAACGTTTGGCTGCCGTTGATCCGGGACTCAATCCCAAGAACGTGCTCACGATGGAAGTGCCACTCGATTTCACGGCAACGAAAGATTTCGTCAAAGCGGGTCAACGCTACGAAGAAATGCAGCGTCAGTTGGCGACGTTGCCGGGCGTCGAGATTGTTGGTTTGGGCTCCAACGTTCCGTTACGGACCAGCCAAATTCAGTTGGAATTGAAAGCCGAAGCACGCACGATTGCAAACGGGGCCACGCCGTCGTCCGAATATCGCACGGCCGATGCGGGATACTTTCGCGCGGCTGGCATGACGATGTTCAAGGGACGCGAATTCACTGAGGGTGACAACAGAAAGTCGGACAAAGTCGTGATCCTGAACAAGACGCTCGCCGACCGTTTGTTTGCCGATGTCGATCCGATTGGTCGTCGCGTCGCGTGGACCGGTGATGTGCTGCGCTTTATCGGTATCGCTGAAAATGATTGGCGCACTGTTGTTGGCGTGGTGAACGACACCAAGGACGGCGGCCTCGATGCAAAGCCTTCTCCCGTCACGTTCACTCCAGTTGCGCAAGCGGAGTTCCCACCGGGCGGATTGGTGATGCGCACCCAAGTCGATCCCAACAGCCTTTCGACCGCCGCGCGCGCGATTGTACGATCGATTGCACCTGATCAACCCATCGAACATCTCATGTCGCTCGAGGCGGTGCGCGACGAAAGCATCGGACCGCGTCGACTGAATGCGATGTTGTTGGGCGGTTTTGGTTTGCTTGCACTCGTGATCGCGTCCATCGGCATCGCGGCAGTGCTCGCGTTTAACGTGAGCGCGCGCACGAACGAAATCGGTATCCGCATGGCACTCGGCGCGGCGCCGTCGCGCGTGACCGCGATGATTCTGAGCGAAGGCGGACTGCTGGTGGGACTTGGACTTGCCGTTGGCGTGATCGTATCGCTCGCGTTAGGGCGATTTATTGAAGCGCTGTTGTTTGGTGTGGAGTCGCGCGATCCGGTCACACTGTTGGCGGTTGCCGCGATGATGATGACGATCGGGCTCGTGGCGTGCTGGATCCCGGCGGCGAGAGCGAGTCGGATTGATCCGAGCAATGCGCTGAGGGCGAATTAGCGGGAAGCAGAGTCTCGGAACTGCGTCGTAGGCCAAATGTCTCGCGATTACGGACGCGTCAGCACAAACGAGTACTTGTGCACCGTCCCATCAGGAAATCGAATCTCCGCGCGTCCGGCTCCTTTTGTCGTCGACGCAGGATCGAGCGTGAACTCGAAGACTTGCCAATCCTGTTCGTCCCACGACAGCCGCATACGGCCAGCCCCGCACGCGCGAGCCCGCAGCCGACATCCAAACTGTCCACTCGGTCCATCTGATCGCATCGCCCCACCGAGTGTGCTGTCGAGCTGCACCACTGTCGCCGAGAACGTCATCCACGGCGTCGGCTTCATGTTCGGTTCACCCGAATTGCTTTGCTGGGTGAACGCGAGTTTCCATTCACCCGCGTAGGGTCGTGGAGACTGGGCCTGAATGGCAGCGGTAAAGACAAGTATCCCCGCGACCGAGAGTGCGATGCGATGCGCGATGCGATTCATGGTGTCCGTGAGTTGACGTCGCTTCGATTTGACGATAGGTCACCATCATGACTAAAAACAATTCTGGCAAGGATCTCACCCGGCGTGAACTCATGCAACGGGTGTCGGCCAGCTTCATCGTGTCCGCCATCGCCACTCCACTGGGCAAAGCGCTGGCGCTGAACGCGCACGCGGACCCGATCGCAGAAAGGACTGCCGCCGATCCGGTGGCCGCCGTCGCTGGCGTTGATCGCGTGGTCATGAAGCACGGAAAAACGTACTTGAACGGATGGGCGGGATACGGAACGCCGCCACGCGCGGGACGCGGAGGGCGAGGCGCCCAGGCTGCCGCGCCGACTGGGCCCGCAGTCAACACGAAATGGAGCAAGGTGTCAGGACCGGGAACAGTCGCGTTCGCCGATGCGACTGCCGCGACAACAACCGCGACGTTCTCAGCGACC
>JANXUN010000144.1 GCA_025356185.1 Gemmatimonadaceae bacterium | reverse complement strand
CGCGTCATCGATACCTCGTAGATCGCTTGCGGCTCGGCGCCCGGTGCGGTCGCTGTCCACCACCCTTCTTTGCCGCCGGTGAGTTCGTTTTTGAGACGAATATTCGCGAACGTGCCGCGCATCATCACTTCATGGTTTCCGCGACGCGCGCCGTACGAATTGAAATCTTTTTTGTCGACGCCAAGCGACTTGAGCCACAGTCCAGCTGGCGACGCCGCAGCGATTGACCCGGCGGGCGAAATGTGATCGGTGGTGATTGAGTCACCAAACATGCCGAGCACTTTTGCGCCAGTGATGGAGCGCACGCCTGGTGGCGTCATCGTCATCCCGTCAAAGTACGGCGGGTTTTTTACGTAGGTGGAATCGTCGCTCCACGCGTACTGGTTGCCCGTCGGCGCTTGAATGCGCTGCCAATGCGCGTCGCCGGCAAATGCGTTCGCGTACTGCGTCGTGAACTGTTCACGCTTGACACTGGAAAGAATCGTGTCTTCGACGTCTTGCGCCGTGGGCCAGATGTCGCGCAAAAACACCGGGCCATCGCTGCCGATGCCAAGTGGCTCGGTGGCCATGTCGATGTCCATGCGACCAGCGAGTGCATAGGCGACGACGAGTGGGGGTGATGCGAGATAATTGAAGCGCGTTTGCGGATTGACGCGCCCTTCGAAGTTGCGATTTCCCGAGAGCACCGCCGCGACGTTGAGTTTACCGTTATCAATCGCTTCGCTGATGACCATCGGCAGTGGGCCCGAGTTGCCGATGCACGTCGTGCATCCGTAGCCGACGACGTTGAAGCCCAACGCGTTGAGGGACGACATCAGTCCGGCTTTGTTGAAGTAATCGGTGGCGACCTTCGAGCCCGGTGCCAACGACGTCTTCACCCAAGGCTTCGTCGTGAGGCCTTTTGCCACTGCGTTTTTTGCAAGCAGGCCTGCCGCGAGCATCACACTCGGATTGGACGTGTTCGTGCACGACGTGATTGCGGCAATCACCACGTGTCCGTGTTGCAACTTGAACGACTGATCTTTGTAGTCGCAGTCCACGCCGTGATCCGCGTCAACCGGACTGCCTTCGTTGACCATCGTCGCTGCGGGACTGCCTGCCGCCGACTTTGCAGTTCCGTTTTGCGTAGCCAGCTGCGCGGCGAGTGCTTCGCGGTACATCGCTTTGCTTTGCGACAATGGCACGCGATCCTGGGGACGTTTCGGACCCGCAAGGCTCGGCACGACTGTGCTGAGGTCCAGTTCAAGCGTATCGGTGAAGACCGGATCGGGCGTCGTATCGGTGCGGAATAGTCCCTGCGCTTTGGTATACGCTTCAACGAGTGCAACCTGTTCGTCGCTGCGCCCTGACAGGCGCAAATACTTGAGCGTTTCTGCATCGACAGGAAAAAAGCCCATCGTCGCGCCGTATTCAGGCGCCATGTTCGCAATCGTCGCACGATCGGCGAGTGCAAGCGAGGACAATCCCGTGCCGTAAAACTCGACAAATTTTCCGACGACTTTCTTTTTGCGCAACATCTCGGTGCAGGTGAGCACCAAGTCGGTCGCGGTCGCACCGGCGGGCAGCTTTCCGTGCAGCTTAAAGCCAATGACTTCGGGGATGAGCATGCTCACTGGCTGCCCCAACATTGCCGCTTCGGCTTCGATTCCGCCGACGCCCCACCCCAACACGCCAAGTCCGTTGATCATCGTCGTGTGCGAATCCGTGCCAACAAGCGAGTCGCAGTACGCCAATGTCTCTGCACCATCTTTCGCCGTGAAAACGACCTGTGCCAAGTACTCAAGATTCACTTGGTGACAGATGCCGGTGCCGGGAGGTACGACGCGGAAGTTGCGCAGCGCGTCTTGCCCCCACTTGAGAAACTCGTAGCGCTCGTTGTTGCGTTCGAACTCGAGGTCGGTGTTGATGAGAAACGCGGCTTCGCTGCCGTATTCGTCAACTTGCACGGAGTGATCGATGACGAGATCGACGGGCTGCAGCGGATTGATGCGCGTCGGATCTCCGCCCAGCGCGACCATTGCATCGCGCATGGCAGCAAGATCGACGACGCACGGAACGCCTGTGAAATCTTGCAACAGCACGCGCGCCGTGCGGAACGCGATCTCTTTGTCGATCGGCGCTTTCATGTTCCAGTGCGCGAGCGACTCGACGTCGGCGCGTTTCACAAACGCGCCATCTTCGCCGCGGAGCAGGTTCTCGAGCAACACGCGCAACGAGAACGGCAAGGTGGGGGCGGAACTTCCGTGAAGCGCGTCAAGGACGCTTAAACGGAAGTACGCGTAGTGACGGTCGCCCACCAACAAGGTGGCGCGGCTGCCGAACGAATTTGGATGCGACATGGAGGAAGGAGGTCCTGCGAACGTCCACCCCATGGGTGACCGCTCGCGTTCTGGACGGAGCCACTCATCGCGCCGCGGAGTCGCCCTTCTTGCGACACCCGGTACCGACGAG
This sequence comes from Gemmatimonadaceae bacterium, assembly GCA_025356185.1. GTDB lineage: Bacteria > Gemmatimonadota > Gemmatimonadetes > Gemmatimonadales > Gemmatimonadaceae > Gemmatimonas. The sequence goes on along the minus strand of JANXUN010000144.1, from coordinate 466 downwards.
GCTGTATGAAATATCGGCCGCGACACCGTCGATCGCTACATCTGCAACCGAACTCGCTGCGACGGATGTCTACTCGCTCAACGAAATCGCGTTTTCGGGGCAGCAGCGGATGAAATCAGCATCGGCAGGCGACCACACGTTGCCCTCGACGATCGGATACGCCTTTTGACTGCGATCCAGCGCCATGATTTGCGGTGCACGGGCAACGCACATCCCGCACCCGGTGCATGCCGCGCGGTCCACTACAATACTGGCCTGCCGCCGTGGAAAGATGCCCCCTTCCGCTGAGACCATAACAGGAAAGTCGACCAACGCGGTCTTCATCGCGTCGTACCCCACCTGCAGCAACTCGTCGACGTGCGAAAAGCTGAACCATCCGATGTGTGACACTGCAGGGCGCACGAGCAAGAGCGGCGGTTTCACCCAGCGTTCAAGGACTTGCTGCTGTTGCTCGTGCATCATCATC
>JANXUN010000065.1 GCA_025356185.1 Gemmatimonadaceae bacterium | reverse complement strand
TCGACGTACTCTTCGTAGCTCTTTTTGATGTCTTCACGAAAGAGTTGACGTAGCGTGCCCTCGCGCAGCCCTTCTTCACGCTTCTGCGGATGATAGGCTACCAAGTCCGAGACGAGGGCGCGCGCAAGTCGGCGCGATCGTTGACTTGGATCGGCGTTGAGAAACGGATTGATGGCGCGGCGCGGCGTCGACGTGCTGGTAGTGTGCGCAGGAATTTCCATGGCGGGCGTCGCGACTGCCGTCGGTGCGCTGTCGCGTGAAGGTTCAGTTGGCACCGGCGAATGGTGCGCGGTGGTATGAACTGGTGTCGGACGCCGAAAAGCAAACGGCGAGGTGCGCGCCGGTGCCGGAGGCGTCATCGTCGCCCCAGCCGAAGCTACTGACGGCTTCGGGGCCGCGGGTGTGTACGGACGCGGTGTCGGCGTCGCGGGTCCTCTCGGCGAAGACATAGTCGCGGCCTGCACGGTACCGGTCGACGCGGGCGTCACAGACACGGGAAGCGTGCTGCCCGCGATGGCGATGACGCCGCCACACACTGAGCAACGCGCGCGAACTCCGGTAGCCGGTACTTTGGCAGGATCGACACGAAATACAGAGCGGCATTCTGGACATGAGACGGTCATAGTCCCTGCGCTCCGCGATTCCGGTTCAGGCGATCAACAGTTGGCTGAATGCTGGGAATGTGCACGACCGGCGTCGTTGACTCTTCGCGCCGACGATCAACAGCCCAAATCGACCCAGGTAGCGTTTTTGCGTAACTCTTCATTTCCGTAGCCAACTCACTGACCTCGATGGCGCGTGAAAAGCGACGACGTTGATTCGTGACCACTCCGACGGAGAGCGTCATCAACGGTACTCGGTGCAACTGTCCTCGACGATCTTTACCGAAGAAATATCCTACGCGACGGTCCTGCTCGGAATACTGCAGTGGAATCAGTTCGTCGAACACACGAATCACGTCATCGCAGACACGTGTCATTGCTGCCACGGGAACAGTATACAAGAAATCATCACCGCCAATATGCCCCACAAAACCCTCTTCGGCACACAGTCCTTTTACCACGTCATGTAAAATGCGCGCGAGTAGTCGAATGACCTGATCGCCGTGGTGGTAGCCATAGCGATCATTGAACTCCTTGAAGTGATCCAGGTCAGCATAGCAGGCAGCGAATCGCTCACCTGACGCAACGCGGCGCGAGAGTTCCGCCTCGATTTCGCGCGTGCCCGGCAATCGTGTCGACGGATGGACGTCCGTATCACGATCGCTGCGACGCATCATCGACGAGAGTCGCGCATCCGCCTCGTCGGCGTCGACGTCAATTCGCAATACTTCGTCAGCGCCCGCGGCAAACGCGTCGCGCAGTCGATCGCTTGATACGAGCATCAACACCGGAATGATCGACGTAAACGAGTCGCGCTTAAGCCGACGGCAACATGAGAGCACGGCTGTCAGCCAGGACTCATCTCCGCGGGCGTCCAGCAACACCACACGCGGACGCGTCTTGAGCGCGATGTCGACGACAGCGCTGTGATCGCGCATCTCGTGCATCACGAATCGTTCAGCTTCCCACCATCGCGCAAGCCAAGGCGGCACTGTCTGACCGCAGGTCAGCAGCACCGCTGATGGTTTCGAGAGAGATTCGTCGTGTATTTGCAAGTCGTCGATGTCTAACCGAAATGACGAGCTCGACCACCTAGGCGGACGCGCCCATATACTCGGTTTAGACGACCAGCGTAGAGCGGACGCCACGACGCGGCATTCGCGGGCGGCGAGGTCAGTGCAGGCGGTCCCAGCTGAGCTGTATCGCGCCTGAGATCTCTCGGTTTCTGTCCGCCGGGTCGCCCGCGGCTGCGACCGCGGTTCGGATTCCATCGAGCTCGAATCCGGCGACGCGCACGCCGCCGTAACGGCGAATTCGCACGGTCACGTACGCGTCGATCAGGCTCGTCAGGTGATTGGTCACGATGAGCCCGCGAATGGCGGTCGCGCGCTTTTCGCTCCGATTAGCGCTCGCGATGGTTTGGCGGTAAATGTCGCGCTGCAGTTGCGCGTCTCGCCACGTCCACCGGTAGTCATCCCGTACCGCCCGATCAACGTAAAAGGTGAGCGCGCTTTGGTACGCTGCGCTCGAGATCGCGGGAGCTACGTCGGGATCGGCCCAGTTAAGTTGCCGAGCGAGTAACCAGCTAGCGCCATTAAAAGTAGTTATGTCAGTTTCCGGATCGACCGCACCGCCCGCGATTCGGTCGAATACACCGCTCGCGATGTACTCCTCGTGCTCCATCGTCTCGTAATAGTCCCACGGTCCTGCAGGATGGTTCGTGCCGAACCCGCGTCGTGCGACGTCTGAGGCGAGTTGCCGATAGTCGTTTACTGCGCGCTTGCTGTCCTTTTGTGCGGCGCCTAGTTGGACCCATAAGTAGGCCTCCGACACCGCATACGCGATGCTGCGTTGTTGGCCCAGTGCGAATTGTCCCGTGCCGGGCAGCAGTGCGGAAGCGACCGGTGCCCACCATGGCGCCGAGTGATTTCTGTCCGTCCGTTCGGTTTGGAATACGACACGAGCATCGTTACGCGTGCGACCAAGCAACGGTTGCGGCGAGCCAACCGTCGAATCGATGAAATTTGGCACCGCGTTCCCCATTGGCCGCGCAACAAGTGCGGACTTGCTAACGCGTGCAAGCGGTTGCGCACCTGAGCGAGGCGCATATGCGACCGTCGCGCACAACCACAACATCGTCCCTGTACGCGCGCGCACTAAAACGTGGCTCGCAGTCCGATGTACGTCGGCGGAGTACCCGTTTCGGTCGACAGTTTATCGAAGCGTCGCGAAAAATCCAACGCATAACCGCCGCGCTGAAGTGTGAATCCGATGGATGGTCCGCTCTGCTCGCCGGGAATCTGCTTGTAGCCTGCACGCAGAAAAAATTCGTCGCGGTACCCCAGCGTCGCACCGACACCAAAGTCAACGCCGTCGATACTGGTCTTTGGCGCGACGGCGTAGTCGGCACTAACGTCGAGTGATGCGCCGGCATTCTTGAGCGACTCAATTGGTACGCGCGATGTCGCGCCAAACTGCACGATCTTCGGGAGGGGATCCGCCTGCGGTCGGTCCTTTACTTGTAGCGCTGGACCAAGGTTGCGCACCGATAGGCCGATCGTGCTCGGCAACCTGGTTGGCAGCACATATTGCACGCCGGCGTCAAACGCACTCGTGAGGCCTGAGTACGACGAGACGGCGCCGCAGTCGCCACTGCACGAAGAGTTAAGCATGACCAACTTTGCGGAGACGCCGACCGTTACGCGTTTTCCCACTGGCGTTCCGTACGACGCGATTAGCAGGTAGCTACGGTTCGTGATGCTACCGACCACACCACCGCCGGCCGAGCCCGTGGCATCTTGATCGCCATAATCGAGGATGTACGCACCGACGCCGATCGTGCCGATCACATTCGACGGCACGACCAGCGAGATCATACCGGTCTTCGCGATATACGTTTGCGAATAGTGAAACGCCGCTTCCTTCCGCGAGGCGCGTCCAAGCGCAGCGGGGTTCCACCACATCGCTTCTGAGCCAAGCGTTGAATCGGCACTAACCGCCTCACCAACAGCGACGGCACGCGCACCGAACGGTTGAAGTAAAAACAGCGCCCCGTTTTGTGCGGATGCATCACGCGACGGGGCAAGGAATGCGATGATTCCTGCCGCGACGGTTGCAACAGACCGCCGATACGTCGCGGCAATCACGCGCGATCCGAGGTGTCGCCGTAACCCAATCGTCTGACTGCGTTAGGGTTCTTTCGCCAGTTTGCGAGCACTTTCACCCACAGATCGAGATATACCGGTTGTCCGACAAGTCGTTCGATTTTCACGCGTGCGGCCTTGCCAAGTTTCTTGATTTGCTGCCCCTTTGCGCCGATCACGATTTGCTTTTGACTATCGCGCTCGACGTGCAGCACTGCACGAATGTATAGCGGTGAACTGTTCTCGCGAAACTCCTCAATTTCGCATGCGAGCGCATGCGGCAGTTCGTCACCCAGCTGTTCTAGCGCCGTTTCCCTCACGAGTTCCGCGCAGAAGAAACGGACGGGCTGCGTGGAGAGTTCGTCCTCGGGATAGAGATACGGACTTTCCGGCAATTTATGAGTGATTTCCGTCACCAGCGCATCGATTCCTTCGCCACTGGTTGCGGACACCAACACCGCGTGCGGGTGCTGCGCAGCCATTTGCGCGTACTGCTCGGCGTCAAACAGATCGCATTTGTTGAGCACTAACACAACGGGCGCGCGCGGTGCGCGTTCAAGTCCCGCTGCGGCGTGGAATGATTGCGGGATGTTCCCGGTGGCATCTACCACATGCACGAGAACGTCCGCGTCACGTACCGCCGACAGCGCTGCATTGCGCATCGCCGTGTGGAGCAGGTCGCGTGGTTCGAGCAAACCCGGCGTATCGAGAATGACCATTTGGGCATCGCTTTCCGTGCGAATGCCGACGATGCGATGCCGTGTCGACTGTGGCTTTGGCGACGTGATGGCCAATTTTTCGCCGACGAGTCGATTGAGGAGCGTGGATTTCCCTGCATTCGGAAATCCGGCAACGGTCACGATGCCGGATTTAGTCATGAGTGGTCATAAGGAGCGGAAGGTATGAAAACGACGAAGCCCCCGCCACTGGGTGACGGGGGCTTCGAAAGGGTGCCGGCGATGGCCTACTCTCCCGCGATCTCTCGACCGGAGTACCATCGGCGCTGTCAGGCTTAACGACCGTGTTCGGTATGGGAACGGGTGTGGCCCTGACGCTCTAATCGCCAGCGAAATTGTTTTTCCTTCGGAAAAACCGGGTTTGCTCGACAAAGTCGACCAAACCTTTCATGACAACGCGACGCTGACGCGCCGCTATTAATCATGTGGAATTTTCCGATTAGTGCAGACAGCAAATGATGATTGCAATCTGACAAACGGTATGGGAGTGATCATGGGGCTTCGTCGCCTTTCGGGCGATCGAAGCAAGACTGCGTGTTTTAGCGGATTCTTGTGCCCATGGAAAAACCATGGGGGAGTCAAGCCGCACGGGCGATTAGGATGGCTGCGCTCGGAACACCTCGCGGTGCTTCCACGTGCCAC
>JANXUN010000044.1 GCA_025356185.1 Gemmatimonadaceae bacterium | reverse complement strand
TTGCACAACGACTGGATCTGTCCGACCAGCTTCGCTGCCGCCGCCTGATCGGTCGCTATCTGCACTTGCTGCGCTAACGCGATAATCTGATCGCTGCGCGCAACGGTGCTTCGCGCGGCCATCGCCATGTGCGCGGCATGAGTCTGAATGTTTTTTGACGCACCATCAGCCTTTGCGGCGAGCTCGATATGCGTGGCAATGAAGTTGGCGGCCTTCTTCACGCCGAATCCTTTACCCGGCCCAGCAGCGACGATCGTTGGATCGAGCGCATTAATAATGTGTCCCGCGTGCAGCTGCATCTGCGCTAACGACGTGTTGGGTCGCGCAGCAAAGCCCGCGTGTTGAATCGCGACGCGCGCTTCGGTGAACGCCACCGGCAACAACCCCGCGCTATCTGGCGTCGTAAAAAACTTTACGGCGACATGACCGATGTGCACGCCAGCGGCGCCAGCAGGAATCGCGATCGCCGGCTGCGCTGGTCGCGCAGCAACAGGGGCCGGCGCGGGCGCGAGCCCGGGAAGCGGCTGCCCAGTGAGTTCGGACATGACCTTATCGAACTGCCCGCGCATTTCCAGGTTGGTAGACACTAAGAAGCGCTGCTGCTGAAACTGCGCCTCAGTGAAGCCATTCTTTTTCAGGATGTCAGCCAGCTGCGTCTGCAGCTGGTCGCGTTCGGCAGACTGGGCTTCAATCTTTTTGTTCTTCACCGCTGCCAATCGATGATCGAGCGTGTCGTGGGCGACCGAAATCGCCAGCTGCGTCTGGGCGAGCTTCCGAATTTCGGCCGGCGAGAGCGTTGGCTTGGTCGCCGCGGCTGCGGGCGGCTGAGTCGTCGCCGAGGCCGCCGCTTGGGCGCGCGCGACGCTGGACAGAGCGATAGGTGTCAGCGCAGCAACGCCGAGGGAACGTCGAACGGAACGGAAAGAAGCCATAGATCGGCAGAGGTGGGAGAGACCCATGAATTGTCGAGAAACGCCAGCAAAAACGCAATTCACGGGACGTGATCCGAACGAGCAATCGGGCGATGACGACCCCGCGTGTTGCAGTGCTCCCACTGGACACGCCCTGGGACCGTCTGTCCCCGATACGGCGACACCCCGAGAACCCGCAATAAGCTTAAGCCATGACCGAGGATTCTCTTCGCTCGCTACTGATGAGATACGCCGCTGTCGCCGCGTTCGCTGCGATCGGCGTGGTCTCGGTTTTGTCCGCTCAAGTCGCCGCCACCCCGGTCGCTGTAGGCGCCGTGGCAGCGCACGGCCACGCGATCGCGACGCCGTCGGCGATCGCCGTCGCTAAGCGCGGTCCGGTCACCCTAGACGGACGCTTGGACGAGGACGCGTGGAAGCAGGCCACGCCGGTATCTGATTTCAAGCAGTACGACCCCGATCACGACGCTCCCGCCACCGAGCGCACAGAAGTCCGCTTTCTGTTCGACGACGACGCGCTGTATGTGGGCGCGCGTCTGACCGACAGTCAGGGTCCGGCCGGAATCACGTCTACGGTGGTCCGTCGCGATGCGTTTTTCAACTCGGACTATTTCGAGGTCGTAATCGATGGATTTCACGATCATTTAGGGCGCGCGTATTTTCAGGTGAACCCGTCGGGCTCCCGCACCGATATGCTTGGCGTAGGCAACTCCTGTTGCGACAGCGGGTGGGATCCTGTCTGGGAAGCGAAAACCAGCATGGACGCGACCGGTTGGAGCGTCGAAATGCGCATTCCCTTCAGTCAATTGCGCTTTTCACGCGACTCCTTGCAGACGTGGGGATTACAGATTCGCCGCTACCTCAAGCGTCGTCAGGAAACCGATCAGTGGTCCATGTGGACGCGTACGGAAAACGGCGGACCCGCGCGATTCGGTCACTTGGAAGGACTTCGCATCGCGCACACCACGCGCAATCTCGAGTTGCTGCCGTATGTTGCGAGTCAAGCGTCGCGCGTGCAGGCCGACGCACGCGACCCATTTCATGCCGGCACGCACGGTCAGATTCGCGCAGGCGTTGATCTCAAGTACTTGCTGACGCCCAATCTCACGCTCGACGCGACGGTGAATCCCGATTTTGGACAGGTCGAGGCCGATCCCGCCGTCGTGAATTTGTCCGCGTTTGAAAACTTTTTCGAAGAACGTCGACCGTTTTTTGTGTCGAGTTCGGGTGTGTTCGATTTCGGCGCGTTCAATTGCCACTTTTGCAGCAACGTGTCGAATTTGCAGGCGTTTTACTCACGACGGGTTGGTCGCGCACCAACTGGCGCAGACTTGGCATACGCGAACGGTGCGTACGCCGACGTGCCGCAAGCGAGCCCGATTCTTGGTGCGGCCAAGATCACGGGGCGTACATCGTCGGGTTACACGATCGGTGTGCTTGATGCGGTTTCCGGAAAAACGTCGGCTGATATTTCGCTGGCGTCGGGCGCGCGTTCGCATCAAGAGGTCGAACCACTCGCGAACTATTTCGTCGGGCGCGTCAAGAAGGATTACAAGCGCGGCGACTTGGTGATCGGCGCGATCGTCACGAGTGTGGAGCGCAGTCTTGACGCCGCGTTTGTGCCACGGTTGACGAGGCGCGCCGATCTTGTCGGCATCGATTGGCGCTATCAGTGGAAGGATCGCGTGTATTCGTTCATGGGTAGCGCGGCGGCGTCAATGATTGAAGGTGACGCGCGCGTGATTTCCGCCAAGCAGCGATCCAACACGCATCTGTATCAGCGTCCGGATCGCGAGATTGGATCGACGGGATTTTTCGGCACGCGATTGGATAGCACTGAAACGATTATGCGCGGCTACGGTGCGTACGCGCGCGTTTCAAAGGAAGCGGGCGATTGGCAGTGGGAATCGGCGGTCAATCTGCGTAACCCCGGCTTTGAAACGAACGACTATTCGTTTTTGCAGAGCGCCGACTACGTCTGGAATAATGCCAATCTTTTGCGTTTGTTCACCAAGCCTTCGTCGTGGTATCAGCAGCTGTTCTTAATTGCGGGCGGCCAGTTGCAGCACAACTTTGAAGGCGACGTCACAAACAATACAGACCTTCACGCATACCTCGGTTATGGTGCACCTCAGTTTTGGGGCATCAATGCGTTTGTTATTCACAACATGGGCAACCTGATCGACGATCGCTTGTTGCGCGGCGGCCCGTCGGTGCGATCGATGAGCAGCAACTTTTACTCGATGAACCTGTCGTCCGATTCACGCAAGCAGTGGCAGCTGAACGTGAGTCCGCAGCTGAGACAGTCAGAAGACGGCACGACACGCACGAGCCTGAGCGTGCATGCCACCGTGCAGCCGTCGACGCGCACCTACTTCACGTTTGGCCCGTCAATCAGTCACTCGGCCGATTCGCGCCAGTACGTGCGCGCGGTCGCAGATCCGACGGCCACAACGTTTGGCGGATCACGCTACATCGTGTCGACGATTACGCAGCAACAGTTGGGGCTCGACACACGACTCAACGTGACGTTTACGCCACGCGTGACGCTCGAGCTGTACGTGCAACCCTTCATCGCCAGCGGTCGCTACGATCAGTTCAAAGAGTTTGTCGCGCCCCGCTCCAATACGGTTGCCGTGTACGGCGTTGATCGTGGCACCATTCGCCCAACGACCGATTCCAAGGGGCGCGTTGCGTCGTACACGATCGATCCAGACGGCACTGGGGCGGCTGCACCATTCGTGCTGACGAACCCGGATTTCAATTTGCGCTCGCTGCGCGGAAGCGCGGTGTTCCGCTGGGAGTATCGTCCCGGCTCGACGCTGTATTTCGTGTGGACGCAGCAGCGAAGCGGTCAGGACGCTGTGGGCGACTTTGACTTTGGCCGCGACCGCACGGCACTGTTCGCCGCGAAGCCGGACAACGTATTTCTCGTGAAAGCCAGTTGGTGGTTGGCGAGGTAAACAGGTAGCGGTAAACCGTTCTTTTCCATTCGTTCCTGGGATCGGATTCGAACCGCGTTTGGGTCGGGTTCACTACGGTCCCTGGAACCAACGGAAAAGAATGGTTACGGGGTGCCGGTATGGCTTTGAACGGATAACGCGCAACCGTTATTTTCGATTCGTTCCCGGGATCCGTTTCGAACCGCGTTTTGTTTTGGTTCGCGACGATTCCCGGAACCAACGGAAAAGAATGGGTACGGGGTGCCGGTATCGTTGCCGTTATGCGCACAGAAAGCCGGCTGCCGCTACGTGCACGGGAGTTAACATTCCCTGATGGTGTTCTCGTTTCTGTCGTCGGTATTCGCGGGCAAGTCGGTGGAACAAACAGTGCGCGCGACGATCTCGCATCACCACATACTCGGCGTGCCCGTCGAGTTAGTGAACACGCGCGCCGACATTCGCGACGACGACGTGTTGGAGCGGCTGAACGAGTCGCTTCAACTCATTCAGTCCGTGCAGCCGTGGCGCTTGGCGCACCTGCGACGCGACGTGCGCGCAATTCGAGTCCAACGATTCGCGTGTCGAGGTGCGTTTCAACCCAGCGATCGCACGATCATCACCGAGCTGACGTTTCTCAATCGGCGTGATATAAGCGCCGCGCCAGTCGCGTCGTCGATTGTACACGAGGGCGTCCACGCACGCGTTCATGCCGTGGGCGTCGTACGTGGCGAAGACGACTTGCCGCGTGAAGAGCGTCTGTGCCGCCGTGCTGAACTTGCCTTTGGACGGGCGCTACCCGCGGCATTGGGCGCGCCCGTGATCGAACGGGCGCTCGCGAGTCTCGCCTTGGAAGACCACGACGTCGCTCCAGCCGTCGATTGGCGCGAGGCACAACGACGCATCGACCACGTGGACAACGCGGGCTAACCAAGTACGCTGTCGCGCTCGTATAGTCATGCCATGATGCAACGACGCGAGTTTCTCCGCACCAGCGCTGGCGCGACAATGGCCGCGAGCGCCCTGCACCGCTTCGGTGCATTCCCCACACTGCCTAGGCTTTCGAGCTTTGCGCCCGCCGATGGCAGCGCAATGCTGCACGACGATCGCATGCAGTGGTGGCGCGACGCACGATTTGGCATGTTCGTGCACTGGGGATTATACGCCATCCTCGCCGGCGAGTGGCACGGCAAAACCAACTACGGGGAGTGGATTCGCAACAACGCCAAGATTCCCGTCGACGAATACGAGTCGTTGCTTGCGCGTTGGCAACCCAACGCATTCGATGCCGATGTCATGGCCCGTTTGGCGCAACGCGCGGGGATGCGTTATCTCGTCATCACCACCAAGCATCATGACGGATTTGCGCTGTGGCCGAGTAAGCACGGCGCGTGGAATGTGTCACGTGCGAGCGATTCGCGTGACATGATGCGCGCGGTGAGCGATGCATGTCGCAGATACGGCATCGTGCCCTGCTGGTACCACTCCATCATGGATTGGCACCACAACGATTATTTGCCGCGCCGCGATTGGGAGGCGCCGCAACGTCCAACACATGGCGCGTCGTTTACGAGATATGTGGATTTTTTGCACGCACAGGTTGAAGAGTTGCTCACGCAGTACGGCGATATCGGCGTGATGTGGTTTGATGGCGAGTGGGAAAGCACGTGGACGCGTGAGCTTGGCGCGGCGCTCGCCGACAAATGCCGCGCGTTGCAACCCAACGTGATTGTGAACAATCGGGTGGCGCCAAATCGCGGCGGCATGGAAGACGCGCGCGTCGGCGCCATCGGAGATTTTGGCACGCCCGAGCAACATCGTCCCGCGAAGGGATTGCCCGGCGTCGACACATGGGCCTCTTCCTGGCCGAAGA
>JANXUN010000017.1 GCA_025356185.1 Gemmatimonadaceae bacterium | reverse complement strand
GATCAGCACAGACGGATTTGGCAGTAGCTCTGCGATTTGCCGAAGTTCGGCAAGGGCTGCTCTCGCTGCGATGCACGCTCGCAGAACAGGCTTCGTTTCCACGTCGTCTTTCGGTGGCAATGTCGGTAGGCCGTTGTGCGGCTCGTTCGGCTGCCACCCCCATATATCTATATTTTGATCTTTTTTCGACATGATGCATTGATATGCTCACGCCGTCGACATGTCAATCAGATATATCGATTTTTGGCGACAATTTCGGCATATTTAGAGAATATCTCGATGACATCCACGCACGAGTCGAATGGAATCGCCAAAAAACGGACAATATTACCGAACGCATCGGAGCTCGCCGTGAATCAGGCGATCCGTTGCATCCTTGCGTGCGCCGGTGCATGCGCGCTCGCCGTCGCGAGTCGCGTCGACGCGCAAACGCTCACCGGCCGAGTAGTGCTCGCCGACAGCACCACCGGCCTTGCTGGCGCCATCGTCGTTGCGACCGACTCGCGCGGTATCGCGACCCGCACGCTCAGCGCATCCACTGGACAGTACGCGCTGCGCCTGCCGCACGCCGGTGTGTTCGCTGTCACGGTGCTGCGCATCGGCTACGCGCCTACGGTCGCTCGAATGTTCGATATCGCTGGCGGCGCACCGTCGCACGTCGTGCTCTTTGCCACAACTGCACCCATCGTACTCCCCGCGATGACATCGCGCGGCAAAACCGAATGTCGCGTGCGCCCAGACACGGGTCTTGTTGTTGCCAAGGTGTGGGAAGAGGCGCGCAAGGCAATGCTCGCCACACAACTCTCGGGCGCCGACACTACCCTTGTTGGTGAATGGATGGAGTACGATCGCTCGCTCGACTCCACCAATCGCGTCGTGCGCGATCAACGCGTGAACGTGATTCACGACGTCACATCGCACGTATTCAAAAGTCGTTCGGCAGACTCCCTCGCGCGCCTGGGCTATGTGATTGCTGATTCATCTGGCATCGCATTTTTCGCCCCCGATGCGAACGCGCTGTTGTCAGACACATTCACCGACACGCACTGCTTTCGTCTCAGCGCGCGCAGTGATGCGGCGCGCAGTGTCGACACCTCAAACATCAACAACATCGGTGTGTCGTTCGAACCCGTGCGCAGTCGACTCGGCATGCACGACATCGAAGGCACGCTGTGGGTCGATCGTCACAGCGCGGAGCTTCGCTCACTCGAGTTTCGCTACACCAAACTTGCCGACCTTCCCGATTCACTCGCTGGCGGCGGACGTGTCGAGTTTGCACGACTTACCAGCGGAGCGTGGATCGTGTCGGCGTGGTACGCGCAATTGCCCGTGATGGGCCCGCGCGACTTGGCCACCGGCGTGGGTCGCAGCATCACGTACACCGTGAACTACGCGATCGTGCGTTCGATGCACGTCACCGGCGGCGAGGTGTACTCGATCTTGAATCGCAATGCGATTGTGCTCACGCGCCCGAGTGCGAGCATGCATGTACAGCTGGTATCGCGCGACGGCAGCGTGCCAGTGCTCGACGCGAACATTGTTTTGCGTGGCACAAACCTAAGTGCATCGACTGATAGCAGTGGCGGCGCGCGGATTCAACCGCTCCCGCTGGGCACCTACAACGCGTCCATTGTCATTCCTGAGCTCGACGCGTTCGGAGCCTCACCTGTGGAACGCGTCGTGAAAGCGCACCTCGGCGAAGGAATAGAGACCATTGAATTGCCGCCCGCATCGGCGATGCTCGCAAAGTTGTGTCCGGCCAACGCAACGACGGACGGTACCGCAATGCTGCGCGGAACGGTGCGCACATCAAACGGCGCCGTGGTGGCAGGCGCGCAACTCACCGTCGCGTATCAACGCGTTGATCCGCGCGGACTCAAGACTGGTAGCGTCACGTCAAACGAAGAAACGCTCAACGCAACGACCGACGAGCGCGGACGCTGGCAGCTGTGCGGAATTCCGCACGAAGCCGATCTCGTTGTTCATGCGCGTATAGATACGCGCACCGACGTGCGCCGCCTCCGCATCGACGCTGCGCGCGTATTCACGGTCGTCGATCTTACCGTGCGCAGCGATTCAACGTCGAATCGCTGATAGTGTTATCGCGATGGTTGCCGCACGCGTGTGTAGCCAACAAACGCATTGATGTAGAACGTCGTTCCTTCGCCACTCTCATGCAAAAAATACGAGTACTGAAATCCGCGCGCACCATCAGGCATGTCGCCGTCGTGCCCAGTCTCCTCGGCATACCGATGATCGAGCCGGCGCCCCGTTGACGGTCCGTCAAAGTGCGTGACCACATCGTTTAACCGCGCCGTCGCGAGAAAGCAGAAGGCGTTCATCACGTGATCGACACTTGTGACGCGCACGCATGCCGTGGTCGTCGCACCCTTCAATATTAAGCGCGCAGGAATCGCCGCGTCATCGCACGGCATAAACTCAATCACGACGCTGTCTTCTTCTGCAACGCTTCGCGGAAATGGAATGCTGCGTGACGAGTTTGGCTCGTTAATCCAATACACGGGCACGCGATTAAAGTCGTCGTTTAGCCGCTTTTCAATACGTAACATCGGATTCGATTTGCGCAGCCGCTGTAGCACAATATCGTTTGCACCAACCTCAGGCCGATCGCCGCTATGGGCGTCGCGCGTCATCACCACAAACAGCACGCCGATTGCGACTGCGACTGCCATGCCAATCATCGCTGCGAGAATTCGTGGCATACGCTCGGCGCTCAGTTATTAGTTGGACGGTCGAAGTGCTGCAGAGATGTCGTCGCACACCGCTTTGAACGTCGTGAACGCATCAGCATCGGTAATACGTTGCCGGCACAACCCCCAACCGTCGGCAGAAAACTTCAGGCTCGCGTACGGCGCAGCGCTGAAATAGTCAGCGTGTTTGAGCAACACCGATTGCACACCGACTGGCACGCGGGCGCTCTCGCCGGCAAATGCGAACACCGTGAATTGACTTGCGAACGCCGGGTCCAATCCGTCGTGCACCTCGCTCACGCCCTGATAATGTTCAAGGTTCACCACGCCGCGGCTCTGTACACCGTATCCGACAAACACCGTGGCTTGCCCGGCGTGCGAAGACTGTTCGAAATAGCACGTCTGCGAGAGTTCTTCGTTGCGCCGAGCACCCTGTTCCACATTGTACTGCGGCGATCGCTGCCAGCGCGTGACATAGGCATAATGGCTGCGCGATGACCGCGACGTCCACACGCTTTTCAGCGTGAAGGGGCCCTGTGTTTTTTCCGATGCGATAAAGATTCGATTGTTCGGCAATGGCAGCAGCGCGCGAACGTCGGAAATTATCGCGGCATCAGTCGGGTCCGATTCTACGAACCCCTGGCCTGCAAGCCCCGCCATTGCGCTGCGCACACGCCGAGGCTGCACGAGCAGTACATATCCCGCGACGCTGCACAGCAGCAGCACAAATAGCCCCACCACGACCTTTTCGATCATTGCGGCGTGGGTAGCTGAAAGCGTCGCACGTCACTCTCTCGTGATTGCGTCACCGCGCGACAGCGCCCAGATATTTATCAAACCACGAAAGCGTCTCCGACACCATCTGCGGGCGCGGCAAAAAATGTCCGCCTTCGTACACGATACGCTTTTTGTCTGCGGCCGGCGTGCCCAACAAATCATAGAACGGCTTCTGCGCCGTCTCGTACGGAAAGACGCTGTCGTACTTGCCGCTCAGCATCAGCACTGGCACGTGAATGTGCGGTAGGAAATTGATCGGATCAATTTCCGGACGATACGGACCTGCGCCCAGCCCCGCAACGAACAACACCGCCGTTTTGAATCGGGGCTCGACCGCAATCGCCAAACCGCCAAAACGGCCGCCCCAACTTGCGCCAAGGTACGCGAGCCGCGTGCTGTCGATATCACCGCGTGACAACGCGTAGTCAATTGCACGCCGCATGTCTTTCGTGCGCCGCACCCAACGATCGCGCGACGCCATTTCGCCGGCTCCACCGGTCGTCTTTCGGCCCAGCGCGCCTTCGTACACCGGATAAATCACTGCGCGTCCGCTGCGCACGACAAAGTCAACAATCCACAACGGCAGCTGTTTAGTACTCGGCATGATCAACGCGTCAGACGCCGGCCACACTACCGCCGCTTGATAGGGCGTCTTCGCGTGTTTCGGAGTAAAAATCACGACGGGCAGCCGTTCACTTCCACTCGGCGAGGCGACGCTCACTTCTTCGCGAATCCAATCGACATCGCTCGAATCGCGTGATGAAATCTTCGTGTCAAACGCGTTGTGATCGTAGTCGTACATCGCCAGAAAGCCTTTATACGTCGCATCGTCGACCGGCTTAAGCTTGGCGCGATTCTGAACGGCATCTGCGATCGGTGCTTCCGCTTTTGCGAGATCACGTCCCGCGCCAAGTCGTTTGATCAGTCGAATTCCGTTGATCGCCGACCGATCCATCTCGGGCTCTGTGTACAGCTCCGAAAACAGATACACAAAGTCAGACCAACCACCGCCGAGTATGTATCGAGTGCCCGCTTGGCGCGCATTCACGGTCCACTCGCGCACGTTGCCAGCCAAATCGTACACACCCCGCGGACTCACAGCGCGAGGATCGCCGCCGCGCGCCGCGCTCGTCGTTTCGAAACGTCCGTGCGGCACAACCCAACGCGCCGCATCTGGAATCGCTGCAGCGTTCCACTCAACAACTGTCGGAATTTCTTTGCTCACAAATCGCGCATACGCCCGAGCTTCATACCAACTCACACCACCTACGGGAAAATCTTCTTCGCCAGCTGGCGGTGCGCTGCCAACCCACGTTGACGGACCAGGACGACCGGTTTTGTCGACGAACAACGCCATCGCCTGTTGCCACGCGATCGCGTGCCCATCGCGAACGATCGTCGAATCCCAGTATTGTTGTTTCGCGTACCCGCCACCATCGACAAACGCTTTGTACTGACGGTTGGTGATTTCGAGTTTGTCGATCAGAAAGTTTGATAGCGTGAGCGGTTCGGTAGACAAACCATAAAACGTTCCGGCAAGTTTGCCGCCGGACAACAGCACCATGTCGGAGTCACCTTCGGTGGACTTTCGAAGCAACACCGGATCGGGAATCGGAACGTACGACCCGCCAAGCCGCGCGCTCATCACCGTCACCGTGCGATATTCCGGCAATGCGTATCGATACAGCCACGCATTATTTGGAATCCGCACGTCTGCCGTTGGCGTGACTCCCACAGGAATCCAGCGCGATGTGTCGTCGAGTGCAGCACGCGTAACGGTCGCTCCCGCGGGTTCGCTTAAGAACGATTGCTTTTGCGAGATGTCGGGCCAGTAGCGCTTGATCGACGAGTCGTTCGGTTCGCGCGCGACAATCGCGGTCGCGACAGCGAACGCCGAATCGAGTTTGTCCGCTTCGATCAGTCGCTGCAATGCAGGAATCGCTTCGTCATGCACCCAACGTGCGCGCTTGTCTCGCACAAACAACAGCGCTGCGATCGCGACAACACCCAACACCGCGCCACCGGCAATCATCGTCGTACGACGTGACGCGCCGGTGCTCGCGACCGGCGCGGCAATCGCACGTAACGCGTCAAGCAGCGCCGCTGCAGTTTGCGGTCGCGCGTTGGGATCGCGCTCGAGACACTTCGCAACAAGCGCAACGAGCGCGGGCGATGCCGCTATGCACGCGGGCGCAAGCGATGGTGCAGCCTTCGCCGTTTTTTGCGCGATAATCTGTTGAAACGATCCCGTGAACGGCGGCGCGCCTGCACAAATTTCCCACAGCATTGCACCAACAGCGTAAATGTCGGTGCGATGATCAACATCGTTCTCGCCCATCGCCTGTTCGGGCGACATGTACACCGGCGTGCCCAGTGATATGCCGTCGGCAGTCAGCGTATTCGACTCGCGCGCGTCGCCTACGGCTTTCGCGATACCAAAGTCAACGACAACGGCGTGGCCGCCAGAAATTAGAATGTTGTCGGGCTTGATGTCGCGATGCACGACACCCATCGCGTGCGCTGCTACTAGTGCTTCGGTGACTTCTATCGCGGTGCGCACCGCATCGGCG
>JANXUN010000003.1 GCA_025356185.1 Gemmatimonadaceae bacterium | reverse complement strand
TTCGAGGCGCTCGCGGTCCAGTCTCTTACTCAGATCCTTGAGGTTATCATCCTCGCGTTTGATATCTGCTTCGAGTTGCTCGTATAACCCCGCGAGGGCCGGTGCCTTGACCAAAACCCGCAGAGCGAAACATGCGCGTCGGATTGATCTGTCGCGCCGACGCCCAGTTGTTGCCCGCGTCGGTAAACGCGTTCAGATAAAACATTTGATTGAAGCGTAGTCCGATCTCGCCCGTGATCGTCATGAACGCATTGCCAAACGATGATGGATCTGAGCGATACTGATCCGTGGTCGGGTTGAAGCCGCGGGGCGTAATCGAAAACTCTGGGTAACCGCGCAACGCCTGACCATACATCACGCCGCCAACCGAGAATTGTTGCTGAAAGAAGAAGGGACCTGAATTACCAAACAGCGCACCTGAGCGTGCCGTCATTCCCATCGTCAGCGTAATCGGCTGTCCCCCGTTGCCTCCACCGAACGTGGCCAACTGCGTGTACGACCGCATTTCGGTGGTGATGCGTTGGAAATTGACGGTGCCGCCAAGCGGACCACCGCTAAAATCCATCGTCACCGAGCGCAGAGAGCCCGCCGTGGCGAATGGCATATCGATGCGCGTGTCGTACGTATACTCAAGTCCGATGTTCGAACGCAGACAATTCTTTGAGCACGTGTTCGCGATTGTGCCTTGTGTGAACGTCGCAGACTCGCCGTTGTACGAGACCGCAACGCTCGAGAACAGCGACCACGGTACCGGCAATCCAAAACGGATCTGACTTCCTGTGCGGATGTTCTGCCCAAGATTGCCGACCACAAAGCGCGACTGCGTGTGATACGCACTCAAGGCGCCAGAGACGCGCGAACCGCGAAGCGCCGGGTCGGTATATGTGGCAGTCAAGTCGTTGTAAAAGCGTCCGTATTGCCAGTTCAGCTTTCCCTGTTTGCACAACCCAAACAAGTTCGGTTGTTCGATGCCGATAAATCCACCAAAGCCGACACCACCCTGACCCATCGACGCACCGAAGTTGATGCTGCCAGTGCGTTTTTCCTTCACACGGAAAATGATGTCGACGTCGCCCTGATCATTGATCGGGCGATAATCAGGAAACGACATCGGCGCTTCGAAAAAGTTCAGGTTGCCGATACTCTGATAGCTGCGCACCAACGTCTGTTGGCTAAACACGCCACCGGGCACCAAGTAGATCTGACGACGAATGCAATCGTCCGATGTGTAGTCGTTGCCGACGATTTCAATGCGGTTCACGATCGCCGGGTTTTTCTCGTCGATCTCCCACCGCAAATTCACTGTCGGCGTGGAGTCGGGTCCGACGGTGCGCTGCACCACTGGATTAATACGCGCGTAGAGATATCCCCAGTCACGATACTGGGCACTCACCTTCTCCACGGCATCATCCCATTTCTTCTGATCAAAGATGCCAAGTGGCGCGGCTGTCTCGCGGACGATCAATCCCTTCACGCGTTGTGACAGCGTCGGATCGTTTCCCTCGAACGGATACAGGCGCTTGAGCTCTTCGGTCGAGAATCGGCGATTGCCCGCAATCTCAAAACTGCCAACTTTGTAGCGCGGTCCCTCTTCGACGCTGATCTGCACCAACCCTTTACCGAGCTCACGATTTACCAGCATCGTGTCCTTGACGATGCGCATGTCGACGAAACCCAATCGCGAGTACAACGCCGGAATACGCTCGCCGAGGTCGCCAACGTAGTTATCGTCGTTGTACTCGCCCTTGCGAAACCACCAAAACCCTTCCGGGTGCGTCTTCATCGCCCCAACCACGGTCTCGTCATTCACCTGCTTGTTGCCAAGAATGTCGATACCCGAGATCGCGAGACGTCGCCCTTCATCAATGTGATACGTGAGTCCGATGCGCCCTTCGCTCATCGGCGTCGAATCGATCGTGACTCGCGCCAAGTAGTAGCCGGCGTTCTCATACACCGAGTCGATCTTCGCGCGCGCACGCGCCACTTGGAGCGGATCAATGGGACGTCCGATCAGCAACTCGACCTTTTCCTTCACCGACCGCTCAGAAACGTTCTTCCAACCCACTACCTTGAGGTCGCCAAGTACTGCGCGCTCGGTGACGACATAGACTGTCAGAACTTTGCCGGGCACGGATTCGAGGTCGCAATCGATTTTGACGTCGTCAAACTCGTTCAAGGCATACAACGCCTTGATCGCCCGCTGAAGGATGGGATAGTTGAGCGCCGTTCCGACGCTAAGCCCACCCTCAGTCCGAATCTTTTGATCGGCGACACGCGCGTTTCCGCGCACGGCGAGCGAGTCTGGCGTCGTACAGCGACCAGTCACTTCTTGGGCAGACACCGGGCGCGCGAAACTGGTCACCCCGACAACAATGGCGGTGACAAGTGATACGGCTGAGTTCGCCATCACGCGGAGTACGTTCTTCTGCATAGCCTCGGAATATATACTGAAATGCCGCGCGGCCGGACCCCGGGAGGGCCCGGCCGCGATCGACCGTTCTGCTTACGCCTGCGGAGTCGGCGAGAGCACGCGGAACTCGAGCTTGTCCTTCTCGACCGTTGAGACATCGACTTCGATTTCCTCGCCCTTCGAAAACTCGCCCGTCAAAATCTTTTCTGACAGCGGATCTTCGATGTAGCGCTGAATCGCGCGCTTGAGC
>JANXUN010000002.1 GCA_025356185.1 Gemmatimonadaceae bacterium | reverse complement strand
GACGTCGCCGCGGGCACGTCGATCAGTATCTCGGCAAATGCAGGAGCGGGAACCGACTTGGTCAGCAACAGCGGCGATTGTTCGGGAACAGGACCGTGCACGCTCGCGATGACCGAGGCGCGCACTGTTACGAGCACGTTCGCAGCGAAGCTCGGCGTGACCTTTACGCTGACGGGATCGGGTTCGGGCACCGTGACGAGCACTGAGGTGACTCCCGTGATCGACTGCACGTTGTCGAATGGAGTGGCAGTTGCCGGTCGTTGCTCCGCTTCATTGCCGGCAAACTCGTCGATCACCCTACGTGCAACGGGTGCGACGGGAAATGCGCTCGCGAACTGGGGCGGGTCGTGCGCATCGAGCAACAGCTATGAGTGCTCGTTGTCGCTCACGATCTCGAAGTTGGTGTCGGTCGCCTTCGTGCCAGGAATCGATGTCGAGATGCGCGTCAGTGGCAGCGCGCTCGGTTCAGTGACGTTCCAACCCGTGAGCGCGCCTGCGCAGGCGCCATGCGTGTTGAACGCGACGGGCGCCACCGTCTCGTGCCGATTCTCGCTTCCCACGGGGAGTGAAGGCGTCTTCCGCGGCGTCTCAGCGTTTGGTTCGCACTTTGACGGCTTTGTTGGACCGTGCGTTGAGAGCACCAGTTTGGCGCCGGTTCCCCTTTGCACCTACCGTGGTATCAGTTTCCTGAAGCTGTTCACGGCGTCGTTCAACCCGTAGAGCGACGAGAGAGTACGAGGCGCTCAACGATCCCGTCCGAACGCTGCGCTCGGAGAACCAGGCGATACGCGATTCTGTCTCTGTGCGGTCGACAGTGCGGACACAAAGCAAACGGGGCGGCGACCAGTGTGGTCACCGCCCCGTTTGTGAATCCTACCTAATGTTGGACTTACTTGATCGACGCGAGACGGACCTTTGCGCGCTCGAAATCAGGATTGAGCGCGATGGCCTGCTTGTACAGCGATGCGGCCTGCACTTTGTCCTTCTTGTCTTCGGCTTCGATGGCCTGGCTCATCGCCATCAACGCTTTGAACTGATTGGGGCTCTTCGCCGCCGGGGTCGTGACGCTCGCCGTCTTGAGCGCTGGCAACTTGAGACCAGCGTTGACCTTGGTTCCCAACTGCATCACCAGCTGCAACAAATTATCGCTTGGGCCGGTAACCGACTCGGTGTACTCGATCTGCGACGTTTCGGTGTTTACGGCGCGGACATCGATGCGCATGTTCTTTTTGGGATCGATAATGAAAGTACCCATCAACATGTGGCGCGCGCCGAGTGTCTTGCCGAGCTTAATGGCGGTCTCCTTGTCCACACGATCGCTGTTCTGCAGATTCTGCTCTTCGATCAGCGACTGAAGGCGGTCACGCTCGACCACGCGGACGGCGTTGTTCTGCGCCAGTTCGGTGATCAGCATTTCTGCCATACCCTTGCTGAGCGGAGCGTACATCGCGTTGTCAACCAACGCGCCGTTGGTGAAATACAACACCGCGATCGTTGGCTTTTGGTTGGCAGCACCTTGAGCCGACAGCGGCATCGCGGAGATCGTCAAAGTTGATGCCGCCAGCAGCAACGACCGCGTACGGGTCGACCAACGACGGGCATTCGTGATCACGGACATGGGCACCTCGTAGAGGGGAATTACGTACACAGTATAACGTCGTGCCTTCTGCCGTATGTCGTCAATAGCTGACAGCATTTCGGCTGAACTTCACCTTCGGTTTTCGCACTCGTTTCCAACGCATAATGCCCAAGACCTGCCCCGACTGCGGTACGACGTACCCCGATGACACGGTTTTTTGCTCGAAGGACGGCAAGTCGCTTCCCATCGACGAAAAACAAACCGACCTCATCGGTATGGTTATCGCCGAACGTTACTCGGTAAAGAAGCTTTTGGGCGAAGGCGGAATGGGCAAGGTGTATTTGGCCGAGCACCTGCGACTTCCGCAAAAGGCGGCGATCAAGGTGCTGCACCAGGACATGGTCAAAGACTCGAACGCGAAAGCGCGCTTCAAACTTGAGGCCGCGAACGCTGCGCGCATCGAGCACGATCGTGTGGCGCGCGTATTTGACTACGGCGAAACACGCGAAGGATTCGTATACATCGCGATGGAGTTCGTACCGGGCGTCACCCTTCGGCAGTTGCTCGATCAAGAAGGTCGATTGGGTGCGGTGCGCGCGGCAAATATTGTGTATCAGGTCGCTGAAGGTCTCGACGCTGCACATCGTCTCACGATTGTGCACCGTGATCTCAAGCCCGACAACATTCTGGTCATCACCGACGACGGCGGAACAGATCGGTGTAAGGTTGTGGACTTTGGTATCGCCAAGGCAACGAACGATACGGGCACGCAGCTCACGCAGATGGGAATGCTCGTGGGCACGCCCGAGTTTATGAGTCCCGAGCAAGTGTTGGGCGAAAAGTTGGATGGGCGCAGCGATGTGTACGCGCTGGCGCTCGTCGCGTTCGAAATGTTTTCGGGTGGATTGCCATTTGAGGGAAACACGCCTGAGCGCAAACTCACCGCGCGACTGATTCAAGATCCGCGCACGCTTGCTGACGTCGCACCGGACATCGAATGGCCTGACGCATTGCAAGCAGCGTTTAGTCACGCCTTGCAGCGCGAGCCAGAGAGCCGGACGGCAAGTGCCGTGGCGTTCGCCGATGCGGTCGTGACGGCAGTCGAAGCATGGAGCGGCAAGTCAGTACTGCGTGGCCGCACGCCGATGTCGACGACCGCGATTTTGTCGGCTGCGGCGGAAACAACGGGCAGCATGGCCAAGCCATCGGCGAGTGGTGCGACGTCGGTTGCGTCGTCGAAAC
>JANXUN010000675.1 GCA_025356185.1 Gemmatimonadaceae bacterium | reverse complement strand
CTTTGGTGCACAGTCAATCCTCCCCGCACGACTGGTGGACGGGAAGCCAGCGATTGGACCGCGCGTCGAGGAATAGCCGCGCCGGAGGGCGCTACCGAGTGACGCGCGAGCTGCTTAAGTTTTTGGCCGACGGTTCACCTTTCTGGGGTTTTTCATGAGCGCTGAGTACAATCCGAACAAACTTGGGTGGGGAGCTGCGCTTGCCACCTGCGTGATGACGGCCGCGTTGGGCTTTACAGCGTACACCATTCACAAAAACACCTATCGTCATCCGCGCGATCCGATGACACAGCAGGTGTTTCACGCTGAAGACGTCGCGAAGGGCGCGGAGCACGCCGAGCGCACAGCGCCGACAGAAGGAAAGGCCGAAGCGAAACCCGAAGCGGCGGAAGCCAAGCACTAGCGCAGCCGGTCACCGACGAACGCACGAACGCCCCGATCTCTCGATCGGGGCGTTCGTCATTGGCATTCATCACTCTCTACGATTGGACATTGCGCATTGCGTTATTCGACAATCAAATCACGCCACTTTTGAGGCAATTCCATCGGCAATTGCCACTCGGTCGTTTCCATTTTGCTTCGCCTTGTACAGCGCTTTGTCAGCACGCGCTTTCCACATCTCCGCATCTTCAAGCGGCTCCAACTGCGCGACACCGACCGACGCACCAATGCTGAATTCCATGGCGGGATGCGGCGCCGGCAGTTGCGAGAGCGTCTCGCCCAAGCGATGCGCCAACGTCTGCGCCATCTTCCAATCCGTGTTGTGCAGGATGGCTGCAAACTCGTCACCGCCGTAACGACAGAGCACATCGGACTGACGTAAGAAGACTTTCGTAAGCGCCGTACTCAATGTGGCGATTGCGGTGTCACCGGCCTGATGACCGTACATGTCGTTCACCATTTTGAGCTTGTCCATATCAATCATCAGCAGCACAACGGGCTGACGACTGAGTGAGAACATCTGCACGGCGCGACCAATCATCGTATCGAACAGCTTGCGATTGCCGATGCCGGTGAGTGCGTCGGTCGTGCTTTCTTTGCGCGCTTCTTCCAGCTGACGTCCGAGTTTGTCGAGCTTGCCAGCAAGCGCGGTGTACTGATCGGCCTGATGATCGCGACGCTGTTGCAGCGCGCCTTCGATCGCCATGACCGCACCCAGGACTTCCGACTTGATGGATCCCGTCTGCATACGCTTCAGCGCGTTGCGAGCACGATCCATCTGGTCGTTCGTGGTAACGTCGGTTTTCTGGTCAACCTTTACGGCGTTGTGAACGGTTTCAACACACGCCCAAAGCGCTTCGCGTAATTCGTTGATAGATCCGACGACGTGGCGATGTTCGTCGCGACGCTGTTCGGTGATGGTGCGAACGATGCCGTTCCAGTCGCGTTCGGTGACACCCACGGCTCCGCTGGCATCGTCATGCACCGAGTGACCAAGCGTGGCGTGACGCTGCCACTTGCCCAGTTCAGCAGCACTTTCTTCGGCGGGACGATCGGGAAGGTCAAGCGGGTATCGCGAAAGGGCGTTTAGCACGCCGCCAAGGGCATCGAGTACGAGGCTCAGACCGACGTCGCTACTGTTACCGCGCGTAGACGCCGTGCTGATAGCAGCGCCTTCGGCGCCGCCTTGTATCACGTTCAACTGCGGGGGGGAGCCGGTCGCGCTGTTCGAGCTACTTCGCTCGGCCAAAGGGCGAGGCTCTGCTGGGGCCTTTTTAAAGAACATGGCAGGGTGAGAGGGTGTGCCTTGTTTATCGGCACGCGAGCGACCCGAGTTAAGCGTCTCTCACGCCACCGTCACAGTCCCGGCACATCCATCACTCGTCACGGCTCACACCATCGGCGACCCGCGGCGGCTAAAACTCGCTGGCGTCGAGCGCCATGATCGGCGCGCATCCAGACTGAATGGCCGCGAGCAACGTGGCCGCCTCAGGGAGCAGACGTGCCATGAAGAAGCGCGCGGTTTTTATCTTGGCGTTGAGAAAGCGCGCATCACCTTGTCCCAAGGCCAACCGCGCCTTGGCGACTGTCACCATACGCAACCACTGCCACGCAACGGCGACGAATCCCATGAGATGCAGATACTCGGTTGCCGCGGCGCCAACTTCGTCAGGATTGGCGAATCCGCGTTCGGCCAACAGCATCGTGGCCTTTTGCAGCTGGTAGAGTGACGCGTTGAGCGGTTTGGTGAACTCTTCCATCGATTCGTCGGTCGCAGCGGCATCGATGTCGGCTTTTACAAGTTCGAAGAACCGCCGAACAGGTCGTCCGCCTTCCATCGGCAACTTTCGACCGACGAGATCCAGCGCTTGCACGGCATTGGTGCCTTCGTAGATCTGCGCGATGCGCGCGTCGCGTACATACTGCTCGATGCCGTACTCTCTGATGTAGCCGTGACCGCCCAAGGTTTGCAGCGCGATGTTGGTGTTATCAAATCCTTTGTCGGTCAGAAACGCTTTGAGCACGGGTGTGAGCAGCGCGATCACATCTTCAGATTCCTCACGCACCGCTGGGTCGGGGTGGCGATGTTCGAGATCGATGCGAATGCCCATCCAGTATGCGAGTGAACGCATCCCTTCGTTCAGCGCTTTTACGCGCAGCAGTCCTTTGCGCACGTCGGGGTGAACGAGGATGGGATCGGCGGGGCCCGACGGGTTTTTCGGACCTGTGAGTGAACGTCCTTGCAACCGTTCTTTCGCGTAAGCGAGCGCGTTTTGATACGCGACCTCGGCCAGTCCAAGCCCTTGC
>JANXUN010000674.1 GCA_025356185.1 Gemmatimonadaceae bacterium | reverse complement strand
ATTAGCAGTTTGGTGCAGAGCTTTAAGTAGCTCTTTCCATTCCGGCGACTCCCTGCGTGCCGGACACATCGTTCCCCGTCTCGGACACATGAATCACTCGATTGCGATTCGTGAGCTTGGCGATCGTGACGTCCCCGACATGCGCGCGATGCTCGCGCTGTTTGGCGAGGCGTTTGCCGACATCGAGACGTACACCGCGCAACAACCTGACGACGCCTATCTCGCGCGTCTGCTCAGCGGCGATTCGTTCATCGCGATCGCCGCGATAAACGGCAGCGAAGTTGTTGGCGGGCTGGCGGGCTATGTCTTGCCAAAGTTTGAGCAGCATCGATTTGAGTTCTATATCTACGACCTAGCGGTCGCCGAATCGCATCGGCGACAGGGCATCGCCGAGGCCTGCATTCGAGCATTGCAAACTATTGCTCGCGAGCGGGGCATTTACGCGATTTTTGTTCAGGCGGACTACGGTGACGATCCGGCCGTCGCACTGTACACAAAGCTCGGCGTGCGGGAAGACGTGATGCACTTTGATATTGATCCGTCGGGAAACGACCATTCGTGATTGAGCGAAGCGACGATGAGCGCGCACAAGGTGCACAAGATGATTGGCGATCTCGTCGGGTTCCGTACATGCCTTGACAGTTATATGCTTGCCAACGCATATTAAAGCATGAACACTGCCTTTGAGATTGTTGCTGAGCCAAATCGTCGGGCCATCCTGAGCCTGCTCGCGTCGTCCGACCAGACGGTGGGCGATCTCGAGCGGCGACTCCATCTGTCGCAACCGTCGGTCTCAAAACATTTGCGCGTATTGCGTGATGCGGGCTTTGTAGAGTCGAGCGTCGACGCGCAGCGCCGTTTGTATCGCATCAAAGCGGCGCCGCTCAAAGAAGTCGATCTCTGGCTCACCCAATTTCGCCGCTTTTGGTCCAACCATGTTGACGCACTCGAGCGTCACCTGGATCGCGTGCACGGCAGCGCGGCATCACCGAACTCAACACCGAAAGCGAAGGCAAAACCAAAGCGCGTCCCACATCCCCGCAGCCCGAGGAAAAAGAAATGAGCACTCAAGAGCACTACTCACCGGGTCCGGCGATCGGCGCCCGCATTCACAAGGTCGGTGAGACATGGACTCTTGTGCTCGTGCGCGAGTTATCGCATACGCGCGAACATGTGTGGAGTGCGCTCACCGATCCTGCGCAGTTGCGTGAGTGGGCGCCGTTCGATGCGGATCAAAGTCTCGCGACTGCCGGCGCGTCGGTTCAACTCACCACCGTCGGTGCGCCGCAAACGCTCGTGAGTGAATCGACGGTGACGCGCGCGGACGCGCCGAGCGTGCTGGAGTTCACGTGGGGTGGCGGCACGTTGCGGTGGGAGCTCGACGCCATCACGCGTGGTACGCGGCTCACGCTGTGGCATAACATCAATCGTCAGTACATCGCGATGGGTGCGGCTGGTTGGCACATGTGCCTCGACGTGCTCGATCATCTTCTTGGCGGCGACGCCATCGGTCGCAGGGTTGGCATGGGGATGATGACGGATCCGGGTTGGCAGCGTTTGCGCGCGGAGTACGCGAAACTGTTCGAGTTGGAGACGTCGACATCATGAAATGGAACGTCATTGTCCGTCAGTGGCACCGGTGGATCTCGATCGTGTTCACAGTCACGGTGCTTGCCAACTTCGTTGTGAGGGGCGTGAATGGAGGGACCGCTCCAGCGTGGGTGACGTATTCGCCATTGCCGCCGTTGGCGATTCTACTGTTTTCCGGACTCTACCTGTTTTGGTTGCCGTATGCCGCGAAACGTCGCGGCGGGAGTACCGCATGAAGCACGTGGACCCGAAGCAAGACTCCATCGCGTCCGAGCTGATCTCCAGCAAGTTTGCGCAGCTCGGCGATTGGCGCGGAGTAATGCTGTCGCGCATGCGTCAATTGATTCACGATGCCGATCCCGACGTTGTCGAAACGTGGAAATGGATGGGCACGCCAATCTGGGAGCACGACGGCATCATTTGTACCGGGGAATCGTACAAGTCCGTCGTGAAGTTGACATTCGCCAAAGGCGCATCGCTTAGCGATCCGACGAAGTTGTTCAACTCAAGTCTCGACGGCAATGTGCGGCGAGCGATCGACATTCGTGAAGGCGAAACGGTTGATGCGAAGGCGTTCAAAGCGCTCGTGCGCGCGGCGATCGCGCTGAATCAATCAAAGAAGCCGAAGGCCGCGAAGAAGGCGACGACGGGAAAAGTCGTAGCCAAAAAAGCCGTAACCAAAAAAGTCGCGACGAAAACAGTCGCGAAAAAGCGAAAGCCTTAGCGCGTCGGATCGCTTCGCAGCGCAATCTCCAAACGACAGTTTGCGGTACGCTTGTCGCACTCTTCGCGCACCGGCGCATTGACCAGTGCCGAGACAAATTCTTCAATGACAGTACACACTTTGGGCTCCGCACTGATCGCGGAGGCCAAGGTGCATACGAATCCGCATATGCGATAGCCGCTGTCGGTGCGCTCCACATCGATCTCACCGCCCAGAGCCGTGAGGATCGCGGCTGCACTGTTGACGCGCGACTCGAGCGAGCCTCGTGGCACGGCTTCGGTGGTGGCAAGTTTGCGCCCCGTCGCGCGCAGCAATTCAGAAACCTGCGCAGGTTTGAGCTCGCTGTGCATCGTGTCAAGCAGCGCCGACAACACTGGTGCATACGCGGCGGATAGCGAGCCGGCCGCGGCCGATGCGATGTGATACAGCGTCGCCGGTTTCCCCGCGCCGAGACTTTGGCGCGTTCCGGATTGCTCGACGATGCCAACCGACTCGAGCGCCTGAATGTGCGGGCGCACCGCGTTGTCGGTGATCTCGAGCTCGGCCGCCAAATCTTCGATTGTAC
Organism: Gemmatimonadaceae bacterium; assembly: GCA_025356185.1. GTDB lineage: Bacteria > Gemmatimonadota > Gemmatimonadetes > Gemmatimonadales > Gemmatimonadaceae > Gemmatimonas. The sequence continues at coordinate 3,991 of JANXUN010000674.1, read as the reverse complement.
TGGGCGCACGACGCAAGAGCGCGATCAATTTGCCGCGCGTTGCACTCCCAGTCTGCGTTTCCCACCATCGCATAGCGGCCTCGGCTCTCCCCGTATGAAGACATAATAGTAGCTGTTTAATATGTCAAGTAATTACTTGACATATTATCGCGCGGGATGCAGAGTGCATTGGTCGGCGGCAGACTCGCTGCGCTGATTTACTGATCACACGGGAGTATCGATGTTTGCCTTCTTACTTGGGTCGCGCGTGAAGGGCGCCGCTGTTGTCGCCGCTGTTACCGTTTTTAGCACCGCAATGTTCTCGCAACACGCCCGTGCGCAGTCGGCGAAACTAGATGACGCAACGATCGCGGCCATTTTTGATGCCGCAAACACGTGGGACATCGAGACGGGATCGCTCGCAGCGAAGCAGGGGAGTACATCCGAAGCGCGCGCGTTTGGTGCAATGCTCGCCCGCGATCACACCGCGGTGCGCACAATGGGACGCGATTTACTCAAGAAGCTCGGAGTGACGCCAACGATGCCTGCAAACTTTCCACTCGCCGCGGATCACGTTGCAACAATGAAGAAGCTCCACGCGCTGAAAGGCATCGAGTTTGATCGCGCCTTTTACACACTTGATGCGGCGTATCACACGGCCGTGATCGACGCCGTGACGACGACGTTGTTGCCGGCAATTCAGAATGCAGAGCTCAAGGCGCTTGTTACCAAGGTTGCGCCGAACTTTGTCGCGCACCGCGATGCCGCCGTTGCGCTGCGCGACAAGTACAGCAAGTAGGGAATTCGATTTGGGCGAGATCTACGGTTTGAGCCATCCAGGAATCGTCGCAGCTTGTTGAATCCATTTCACCATTTGTTTCTCGTTCAAGTCGTTCTGGTGCACATCCACCCATCGCGCCTCTTTGGCTTTGCCGCCGGGAGGCGCAGGATTGAGTGAGGTGCCCATAAAAAACGTGACTTTGACAAAGTTGGTGAACGTGTGAAAGCTCATGAACCAGCCTTCCCCTTCAACTCCGTAAAAGGGTGAATTCCACTTGACCGCTTTGGAGACCTGCGGAACGGTTCGCACGATCAGTGCGTCCAGCTGCAGTCCCACGTCGCGCTTCCAACCGGGCATCGCATCGATGTAGGCAGCGACGGGCTCGTTTCCGTCGGCCTTGGGGATTTGCGGATTGCCGCCGGACAGTAGCACCCGCTTCGTACTTTTCTTGGCAGGCATAGTGATCGCTTGTGCCACGACGGTCGGCCGATGTCCACCGACTGCTGTGAACGAGGAACGAGTAAAGAGCTGTCGCGCCAGAGGCCGCTCGAGCCCGCTCGAGCGGCAAAATTAGCCGCAAATTTGCTCGGCAGATTATTCCTTTCGAGCTATTTTGGTTCGACGAACATTGGTGGACAAGTCAACTTAAGTCATTGTCAAACATTGCTTTAGGTATTGCGAAGCGTTTGCGGTTTTGTGGTACGGTCCCTGCTTCTAAAGGTCGCATCGTCGTCCGCTCTTTTTGGCGGCCTCCATCGACCGCCCTGTACACCGACCGACCGCTATGTCCCACCAGATGGTTATCGACCTCTCCCGCGACGCGATCATCACCGCCTTGATGGTCGCGGCGCCGATGCTGCTGATCGCCCTCGGCGTCGGATTGCTGGTCAGCGTCATCCAGTCGGTCACGCAAATCCAAGAACAAACGTTGGCGTTCGTGCCCAAGCTCGTACTGGTTGGTGGCGCGTTCATCGTTGGGATGCCCTGGCTCTTGCAGGTGCTCATTCGCTACACCACGCAACTCATTCGCGGCATCCCCGCAATGGTCGCGTGAATTTGCTGGGTCTGCCGGACTTCTTTGCGCCCGGTGTCGCGTCAGCCTTCGTGTTGACCGCGCTGCGCGTTGGTGGTCTCGTGATGGTGGCGCCTGCGTGGTCGGCGAAGGTCGTCCCCATGCGTTTGCGGACCGCCCTGATCATCATCTTCGCGGTGTTGCTGCTGCCAGCCGCGCAGTCGACGGCCTCGCTTTCGCAGTTGAGCATCACGCCGGCGTCATTTCTCTCCGAGACCGCAGTGGGTCTCGTGATCGGACTCGCGGCATCGCTGGTGATCGGCGCTGCTGAATTTGCTGGCGAACTGATGACGACCACGATCGGGTTGTCCGGTGCCGCGATTTTTGACCCGATCAACAACACACAGGGCGCGATCCTGCAGCAGTTCATGCAGCTGCTCGCGCTCATCGTGTTGCTGATCGGCGGCGGACATGTCCTGATGCTGCAAGCGGTCGCGCAGAGTTTTCACGCGATGCCACTGGGCGCACCGCTGCATTTGGGTGATGGATTTCACGCCGTGGTGATCGCAGCGCGCTCCGTGTTTTCGACGGGACTGCAGTTTGCGGCGCCAGTGATCGCTGCCGTGTTGCTCATGAATCTTGCGCTTGCCGTGCTGGGTCGCGCTGCGCCGCAGCTCAACATCATGAGCGTCGCGTTTCCGCTGCAGATCGGTGTGGGACTTCTCACGTTTGCGGGATCGCTCGCGCTCGTGGTGCATGCGTTGAGTGACTGGACGCCAGCATTTGGCAGCACGATCGAATCATTTGCTCGCGCGTCGCATGTGTCGGCGTCAAACGTAGTTGCGCCATCAGCGATCGGAACGCGCTGATATGGCAGAGAACGAGACGGGCGAAAAAACAGAGGCGCCGACTGGGAAACGCGTCGAAGAGGCGCGCGATAAAGGGCAGATCGCCAAGAGCCCCGAGCTCACCACGGCAGCGTTTTTGTTGGGCTCGATCATGACGCTCTCGATCGCCGGTCCACCACTGTGGCGCTTCATGCTCGACACCGTTGGTGTGGGCCTAAGCACGGCCGCCGATACCGATCACTTCGGCGCATCGGCAATTCCGTGGCTGCAAACGCTGGGCTTTCGTGCGATGATCGCGATGTTGGGATTCACTGGAGCGATGGCGCTCATCGCCATTGCGGTGCAAGGCGCGCAGGCGGGTGGCATCATCACCACGAAAGCGCTTGCACCCAACTGGCAGCGTATCAACCCGATGAGAAACCTGGGCCGCTTGGGTGGTGCACAAGCGTGGATTGAGCTTGCGAAAGCGCTGCTCAAGTTGTCGATCGTGAGCTGGGCGGTGTACGCCACACTGCGCGACGCATGGCCGGACATTCAAGGCTTAGCGATGGAATCGCCCGTCGCGCTGCTGGACGTCGTGCGCAAATACGGTGTTGACCTGATGCGCAATGCCGGGCTGATGTTTATCGGCCTTGCAGGCGCCGACTATGCGTGGCAGCGCTACCGTACGGCCGAACAGATGAAGATGTCCAAGCAGGAAGTGAAAGAAGAAATGAAGTCGCAGGAAGGCAACGCCGAAATGAAGCAGCGTCGTCGTGCCATTGGCCGTGAACGCATTCGTCGCGCGATGTTCGCGGCAGTGCCGAAGGCCGATGTCGTGATTGTGAACCCCATTCACATCGCCGTCGCGATCAAGTACGACACCAGTGTGGCGCCCGCACCGATGGTCGTGGCGATTGGTCAGCGTAAGATCGCTGAACGCATTAAAGAGCTCGCGTTTCAGCACGGCGTGCCCGTGATCGAAAACATTCCCGTGGCGCGCGCGCTGCTCGCGACCACCAAAGTGGGCACGATGATCCCCGTGGACATGTATCTCGCCATCGCGGAAGTGCTGGCATTCGTGATGCGCCAACGTGAGCGGTACGGTCGTCGCTGGCGTGGGACGGTGGCCGCATGACCGCCGCGATGATGCCGATGGCATTTGAGGCGCCGGATACCAAAAAGCGCGCGGAAGCAGCCCTTGCGGTTGCCGTCGTGCTCATTCTGGCGCTCATTGTCGTACCGCTTCCGCCGATGCTGCTCGATCTGTGTCTGGCGGCGAGCATCGGTGTGTCACTCGTGGTGCTGCTGGTCGCGCTGTACACCACGAATCCATTGGACTTTAGCAGCTTTCCCGCGCTGTTGTTGTTGCTCACGCTCTTCCGCATTGGC
>JANXUN010000646.1 GCA_025356185.1 Gemmatimonadaceae bacterium | reverse complement strand
CGCGGCCGCAAAAATGTTGTACATGTCAGGCGGACAATTCCCGATGCCGATTGTGTTTCGCGGACCTAACGGTTCAGCGCTGCAACTCGCGGCGCAGCACTCACAGGCGTGGGAATCATGGCTCGCGCACATTCCCGGCCTCAAGGTTGTCGCGCCCGCAACGCCGTACGATGCCAAGGGATTGCTCAAAGCCGCTATTCGCGACGACAATCCCGTCTGTTTTCTTGAAGGCGAGATGCTGTACAACACCAAGGGTGAAGTTCCCGATACCGACTACGTCATTCCCCTCGGCAAGGCCGATCTCAAACGCGAAGGCAATCACTGCTCGCTGATTACGCACGGCAAGATGGTGTTGGTCGCGCTGCAAGCTGCCGAGCAGTTGGCGAAGGAAGGCATCGAGTGTGATGTGGTGGATTTGCGTACGATTCGTCCGATGGACGTTGACGCGATTGTTGCGTCGGTGCGCAAAACCAATCGTGCTGTTGTCGTTGAAGAAGGGTGGGAAATGTGCGGTGTCGGAGCGCAGGTTGTCGACTTTGTGCAACGCCACTGCTTTGACGATCTCGATGCACCGGTGCTTCGCGTGCATCAAGCCGATGCGCCGATGCCCTACGCGAAGTCGCTCGAGAAAGCCGCAAAGCCCGACGTGCCAAAAACGATCGCCGCGGTTAAACAAGTTCTTTACATCGACTGAGCGTACTATGGCGACCAAAGTGATGATGGAGGCGCTTTCGCCCACGATGGAAGAAGGGCGCCTCGTGAAGTGGCTTAAAAACGTTGGTGACGCCGTGAAATCCGGCGACACGTTGGCTGAAGTCGAAACCGACAAAGCCATCATGGAACTCGTCGCGCGTGGCGACGGCGTGCTGCGCGCGCGTCTCGTCGAAGAAGGCACGACGAGCGCCATCGGTGCGCTGATCGGTGTCATCGCGAAAGCCGATGAAGACATCGGCGCGCTGACCGGTGCCGCGGCTCCGTCGGCGAATGCAGCAACGCCAACAGCCACAGCAATTAGCGCAAAGGACGCAGAGGACACAGAGAAAAAATCGAAGAATGAACCGCCTGCAGCAGCCCCCTTTGCGACCTCCGCGTCCTCTGCGTTAAATGCTGTTTCTGCTGTTTCTGCCGTTGCTGCTGTCGCTCCCATCGCAGCTCACGCGGGACCCGTCCGCAGCTCACCGCTTGCGCGCCGCATGGCCGCCGAGCGCGGTCTCGCGCTCGAAAGCGTGCACGGCACCGGTCCAAACGGCCGGGTGATTCGTCGCGATATCGAAGCCGCCGCAACTGCGGCACCCACGGCCGCGTCGGCATCCACCGCCACAACATCGGCTGCACCAACGAGCAAGTCAGCGCCGACCGCTGTCGCGACCGCGATGCAAATCGACGGTGCCTATCGCGACGTTCCGCTCACGCAAATGCGAAAGACCATCGCGCGCCGCTTGGGCGAATCGATCGGTCCGATTCCGACGTTTTATCTCACGTCAGAAATCGACATGACGCGCGTCGGACAGCTGCGCGAGCAAATGGTTGCGGCTGGCGATCAGTTCAAAGTGTCCGTCAACGACATCGTCATCAAAGCCGTCGCAATTGCACTCACACGTCATCCCGAGTGCAACGCGCATTGGATGGGCGACCATATTCGCTACTTCGCGGCTGCGCATGTCGGCATGGCCGTTGCAACCGACGACGGGCTCATCGTCCCCGTCATTCGCGATGCCCAAATCAAGGGACTCGGCGCCATCGGCAAAGAAGCGCGCGAACTCGCGAAGAAGGCGCGCGAACGCAAACTCACGCCCGATGAATTCACGGGCGGCACGTTCTCCGTCTCCAACCTCGGCATGTTTGGAATCGACCAATTCACGGCGATCATCAATCCGCCCGAAGCCGCCATTCTCGCAGTCGGAGCGACGGAAACCGTACCGGTCTGGGAGAACGGTTCGTTCGTTCCGAAGCAGCGCATGCGCGTCACCATGAGCTGTGACCACCGGATCATCGACGGAGCCGTGGGCGCGCGCTTTTTGCAGACGCTGCGGCAGCTGCTCGAAGCACCGATGATGATGCTTTTCTGACACCATCGGTGATCGGCCCCACAAAGGGCCGTCAGTCTCACGCGGTGATAAACCGGGTCACGTGTTCAATACGTGACCCGGTTTCATTTTGCCTCGCAGATCGTCCTCATCGTCAGTGCTCTCCCTCTCGAGATGCCGGTGGCGTGACACTACTGGCCCACGTACGATCTGCAGGAGCTTTTTCGCGTGACACTTCGCTCGCTGCCGTCAACGTTGTCGTCGCTTCAAACTCATGGGTGGGCGACGCAGCGCCTTCGCGTATTCGCGCGCTGCCTGTGCGCGGTCACGCTCGTAGCGGCGCTCTCTGCCTGCGGTGACAGCACAGCGCCCGCCGCGAAGGGAAGTGTGACGCTTGACCTGTCAGGGCTCCCGTCGGGCGCCCTGAGCGAACTGCATCTCACGAAAGGCACGGCGACGAAGATCATCAGCGCCGGCGGAACCGTCGCAGATATCGAAACTGGTAATTGGACGTTGACGGCGTCGCCGATCACCATCGACGGCGTGATCTACGAGCCGACACCGGTGAGCCAAACAGTGACCGTGACGGCGCAGGGAATTGGCGCTGCTCACATCGTGTGGACCGCGGCGACCGGCGCAATTGCACTCAGCGCGGCGGGATTGCCGTCCGGTGCCGAGGGGACTGCGATTGTCACGGGTCCCGACAACTTTTCGAAAGTTGCTGGAACGACAGGCACTGTGAACACGCTGCGTCCGGGCACGTACACCGTCACCGCGCGCGATGTCCGCATGGCTGGCAGCGTATTCCGCGCCGATCCGATTTCGCAACAGATCACCGTCACCGCTGGCCTCGCACCATCACTCGCATCGCTGACGTACGGCCCTGCACCCTCAACGATCGAAGTTGCGCTCAACGGATTGCCGAGCGGTGCAACGCCGACGGTACATCTCACTTCGCCATCCGGCGATATCGTCAATGTCAACGCAAATACATTCCGCATCGCGACTGCTGCGCCGGGACGTTGGCGCTTAGCGGCAAGCAATGTGTTGTCCGGCGGTTTTACCTACATCGCATCCCCTGCCGCGCGTGACACGACCGTGAATCAAGGCGATACACTGCGTTTCGCGGTGAACTACGGCGTAAACACCGGCGCCATTGCGGTGGTCGTCGGCGGTCTACCCGACGGCGCGACGGGCAGCGTCGCAGTGTCTGGACCCGGTGGGTTCTCCCGCGTCGTGACATCGACTTCGACGCTCACTGATCTCACACCGGGTACGTACACGGTGACCGCAGATTCGGTCATTCGAAATGGTCTTGCATGGCGCAGTGCGCCAGTCTCGCAACCCGTGACTGTGACGGCATCCATTGTCGCCGCGCCGGCATCGGTGACATACACTGCCGTCACTGGTACGCTTGTTTTGACGGTCAGCGGCGTGCCAACTGCTGCGAGCGGAAGTGTGCATGTGCAAGGACCCTACGGATTCGATCGCACGCTCACGACGAGCACGGTATTGTCTGCAGTTGCCGTTGGTTCGTATTCCATTTCGGCAGCGCCGATTGCATCGGCGGGCGTGCCATACGACGTGCAACCATCGGTTGTGAATCGCACGATCACTCTTGGTGGTCGTGATTCCGTCGACATGCGATATCAAAACGCGACAGGTTCGGCGCAAATCACGGTGAGCGGCTTGCCTGGCGGTACGAACGCGTCGGCGACGCTCACAGGTAACGGCACGAGTGTCGCGATCACGGGTTCGACGACGTTGCAAAACTTGCTGCCGGGCACGTACACGTTGAGCGCGTCGTCGGTGCAGTCAGGCATCGCAACGTACTCGGCATCGCCGACAACACAGTCGGTGGTCATTGTCAGACAACAGCAAGCGATTGCCACGCTGAACTACGCGCTCACGAGCGGCGCCATCGCCGTAGCCATCACCGGGTTGCCCACAGATGCAACTGGCAGCGTGACGGTGAGCGGACCGGCGGGATTCACACGCGCTTTGACTGCGACATCAACGTTGGTGGATCTCGCGCCAGGCACCTATTTCGTCACCGCCGACTCAGTGATTCGTACCGGCGTGCTCTATCGCGCAACGCCACCGCTGCAGTCGGCAACGGTCACTGCGTCGGCTGTTGCGGCTCCGGCCACGGTTGCGTACACCGCGCAGAGCGGCACGCTCGTGGTGTCGGTGAGCAACGTACCGTCGGGCGCGAGCGGTTCGGTTCGCATTGTCGGACCATACGGATTCGATCGCACGATTTCATCGACCACGGTGTTTTCGCCCGCTGCCATCGGCGCGTACACGATTTCGGCAGCGCCGGTGCAATCGCAAAACACCACGTTTGACGTGCAACCGGCCAGCGTCAGTCGTTCGGTCGCACTCAATGTTCGCGATTCCGTCGACATGAATTATCAAAACGCGACGGGAAGTTTGCAGGTAGCCGTGAGTGGGTTGCCCGGGGGTTCGAATGCGGCGATCACGCTGACCGGCAACGCGCAGTCGTTCACGATCACTGGCACGACGACGCTGCAAAACTTGACACCCGGTACTTACACGCTGTCCGCGTCGACCGTCTCGGCGAGCGGATCGACGTACGCCGGTTCGCCATCGACGCAAAGCGTGATCGTGGCGCGACAAGTACAAGCGTCGGCAACTGTCACCTATGCACTCGCGAACGGTTCGATCGCCATCGCTGTCACGGGATTGCCGAATGGCGCCACGGGAAGCGTCACGGTCACAGGACCCGGCGGCTTCAATCAGAGCGTTACCGCAACACAAACGCTCATGGGTTTGCAGCCGGGTACCTACACCGTCGCCGCAGACTCAGTGATTCGTAACGGATACGCGTATCGCGCAACTCCTCCCACGCAGCAAGTCAACGTCACCACGTCTCCGACAGCGGCGCCAGCCAACGTCGCGTACGCAGCAAACGTGGGAACACTCGTCGTATCGATCACCGGCGTTCCGGGCGGTGCATCAGGTTCGGTGCGCGTGACAGGACCATACGGATTTGACCACAGTATTTCGAGCACCACGGTGTTCAGCCCAGCGCCCGTTGGCACGTTCTCGATCGCCGCCGCTTCTCTCGTCACCGGTGGTGTCACGTACGACGTGACACCGGCCACGGTCAATCGCTTAATCTCTGCAAGCGGACGTGACTCGGTGAACATGAATTACTCGAGCAACACGGGCAGCGCGCAAATCACCGTGAATGGTCTGCCAAACGGCGTGAACGCCAGCGCAACCCTCACGGGCAATTCACAGACGTATAACATCACCGCCAGCACGGTCGTGTCGAACCTCGCCGTTGGCAGTTACACACTGACGGCATCCAATGTGACGTCCGGCCAATCGACGTACACGGCCGCGCCGACGTCGCAGAATGTCAACATCACCAAGGGCGTGCAGTCGTCGGCCACGGTGACGTACACTGCGCCGGCGGGCGGCGGTGGATTCGACATCGTTCTCGACGCCGCATACCTCACGCAGGCGACACAAAAGATGGACGGCAGCGTGGCGCTCGTCGCTGGTCGCGATGCGCTGCTCCGCGTATTCGCGCATGCGACGACGGCGAACCTGCAAACGTCGACGGTTCGTGCGCGCATTTACGATGGCGCGACGCTGGTGCAAACAGTCACTATCGCCGGTCCCACGACCAGCATTCCGACTGCGGTCGACGAGAGTACGCTCTCCTCGTCGTGGAACGTCACGATTCTAGGCGCCAACATTCGGCCGGCAACGAAGATTCTCGTCGACATCGATCCAAACAATACGATCGCGGAATCTGACGAAACCAATAACATCTGGCCGAGAAACGGCACGCCGCAGAGCGTTACTGTGAATACCGTTCCGGCGCTGAACGTGACGTTTGTTCCGGTCACCGTACACGGTCTCACCGGCAACGTCACGGCCGGCAACATGAGTCAGTATCTCGTCAGCACGAAACGCATGTGGCCGATCCTCGATGTCAACGCGAGCGTCCGCGCGACACCGTTCAGCTCAAATGCCGATACCCTGTCACTGATCTCGAGCGATTCGAACGGCAAATGGCTGACCGTATTGAGCGAGCTCAATACGCTGCGCGCCACCGACGGTGCACCGTCAACCACGCACTACTTCGGCATCGTCAAAGTCACCTACAACAGCGGCGTCGCCGGATACGGCTATGTACCTGGACGCGCGGCGGTGGGGTGGGATTATCTGCCGTCGGGTGATGGTGTCGTCGCGCATGAACTGGGGCACAACTTCAGTCGTCCGCATGCACCGTGTGGCGGCCCTGCAAACCCGGATCCGGCCTATCCGTATGCCGGCGGCACGATCGGCGTCTCGGGGTGGAACAGCGGCACTGGCGCGCTCGTGCCAACGTCGTGGAACGACATCATGGGCTACTGCAACAACGAGTGGATCTCCGACTATAACTGGTCAAAGGTGATGACATATCGTCAGTCGTCCGGCTTCGTGTCGAACTCGGATGCCGGCGACGGTCTCCTCGTGTGGGGTCGCGTCGTGAATGGACGCGTCGTGTTGGAGCCTGCGTTTCGCGTCAACGCGCCGTACACGCCGACCGCATCGCAACCGACGCATTTTGTCGACGCACTCGACGCCACCGGAAACATTCTGTTCGAGCTTCCGATCGCCGCTGACAAAATCGATCACGTCACCGATCGCGATGAACGGCAGTTCGCAGTCGTCCTGCCGTGGTCGGTCAGCCTGGAACAGTCATTGTCGCAAGTGCGCGTGCGTGATGTGCGATCGCCGGTGGTTGCTGCGTCGCGCGCAAGCGAAAGCGCAGTGAACGCCCGCCTCGCACGCGGTGTGCGTCAGCAAAAGCCGCTGGCAATGCCCGACCCGCAGTCGGATGTGCAGACGGCGGCGGCAGGGCACATTCGCATACGCTGGAACAGTGAGAAGTATCCGATGGCCATGGTGCGCGATGCGCGATCGGGGCTGATCATGGGGTACGCTCGCCACTCGGGCGATGTCGTGCTATCGCAAGGACGAACCGTCGATGTGGTGTTCTCCGATGGCGTGCGATCGGTGGTGAGACGGTAGACGGGAGACGGGTGACGGGAGACTGACCCGCCGAGACGGGAGACGGAAGACGGGAGACGGAA
>JANXUN010000637.1 GCA_025356185.1 Gemmatimonadaceae bacterium | reverse complement strand
CACGTCGCGGCACCGACGCCCGTGGTGAGCGCGCCAAGCGCGACACCTTCAGTCACGGCCAGCGCAAGCAGCACACCGCGCATCGATCGCACGCCAAAGCTGTTCATCGGCGGCAAGCAGGCGCGGCCCGATTCCGGATATTCATTGCCTGTGCGCGACGCGCACGGCGCGACCATTGGCGAAGTGGGCGACGGGAATCGCAAGGATATTCGCAACGCCGTCGAAGCCGCGCACGCGGGCAGCGGTTGGAGCAAGCTGTCCGGACATCAGCGCGCGCAAATCTTGTTTTACATCGCGGAGAATTTGTCGGGACGTCACGAGGAATTCTCGAAGCGCGTCGCGTCGATGACTGGTCAATCGCGTACAGAAACGGACATCGAAGTCGATGCGTCGATTTCGCGCCTGTTCACGTATGCCGCATGGGCCGATAAACATGATGGCGCGGTGCACGATGTGCCGATGCGTGGCGTCGCTCTGGCTATGCACGAACCGATTGGTGTCGTCGGTGTTGCCTGTCCCGATCCGTATCCGTTACTCGGGCTGATTTCGCTAGTCGCACCATTGCTCGCGACGGGCAATCGCGTGATCGCGATTCCGTCGGAGCGGTATCCACTTGCGGCGACAGATCTGTACAGTGTGTTCGAGACGTCGGATCTCCCCGCTGGCGCGGTGAACCTCGTCACGGGTGCGCGCGATCCGTTAAGTAAAGTGTTGGCAGATCACGACGATGTAGACGCGGTATGGTTTGTGGCTCGCACGCGGGTGCGACGGCCGTTGAGAAAGCATCGGCGGCCAATCTCAAGCGGACGTGGACCGAATGGACGGGTCGCGAGTGGCTCGATCCGCGCGTGGGCGAAGGGCGCGAGTTTTTACGTCGCGCAGTACAGGTCAAGAATATCTGGATTCCGTACGGTGAGTAGTCGCCGTGTACACTGAACATTTCTAGTAACGCCTGATGATCGATCTCCCAGCCTCTCCGGAGGCTTTTCGCGACGCAGCGTGGGAAGACGTGTTGCCGTATTACGAACAGCTTGCCGACCTACCGCTGGTGCGGGACGATCCGCGAATTGAGTCGTGGCTGGCAGCGTGGTCACGCCTTGATACGATGGTGGGTGAAGCCGGCACGCTGAGCATGATTGCGTACACGGCCAACACCGCCAACGCCCAAGCAGAGGCCGCGTACCTGCGTTTCTCTATGGAGATCTTTCCCAAGCTCGAAGAGCAACAAGTGCGGCTTGCGAAGCGGTTAGTTGCGCTCGACTGGTCGCGCCCTGATCTCGAGACGTTGCTGCGGCGCTTTCGCACAGATATCGAAATTTTTCGTGAAGCCAACGTCGAACGCTCTGCGCACATCGAAGAATTGTCGGCTGCGTACCAAAAGGTGACTGGTGGTCTCAGTGTCGACTGGGATGGTGAATCAAAAACGATTCCGCAGCTGCAGCCCTACCTCAAATCCGCTAATCGCGCGGAACGTGAACGCGCGTTTCGCGTGGGCGCAAAGGCGTATCTCGATCAGCGTGACCTGTTAGCAGACCAGTTTGACAAGATGCGCGCGCTGCGTGTCGCCATGGCGCATGAGGCGGGATTCGCTGATTTCCAACAGTACTGCTTCGCCGCGAAGCACCGCTTTGATTATACGCCAAGTGATTGCGCGCGTTTTCATGACGCCGTGCGTTCAACCGTCACGCCAGCACTCGCTCGATTGATGGCGCGTCGGCAGGAAGTGCTTGGAGTTGATACGCTGCGGCCGTGGGATGTCACGGTTGACCTTGAGGCAAAAGAACCGCTGCGTCCCTTCGATGACGTGCACACGTTTGTCAAAAAAGCGCAAACGATTTTCTCGCGCGTTGATGCGGAACTTGCGCAGCAATTCGATATCATGGTCGACGAATCGCTGCTTGATCTCGAAAGTCGCGCCGGCAAAGCACCTGGCGGGTATTGCACCGATCTCGCTTTTCGCGGACGTCCGTTCATCTTCATGAATGCGGTCGGCGTGCCCGACGACGTCAACACCCTGATTCACGAAGCGGGGCACTGCTTCCACGACTTCGCGACGCACGGCCTGCCGTTTACCTGGCAGCGCAAAACCGGACACGAAGCGGCAGAACTCGCGTCGATGAGCATGGAGCTGTTGGCCATGCCGTACCTCGTCGCTCCCGACGGCTACTACTCCGCCGAACAAGCACGCGTCGCGTGGTTGGAGCATCTCGAAGATGTGCTGGCGAGTCTGGTGCACATTGCGAGCGTTGACGCGTTTCAGGCGTGGATCTACACCGATCCCGCAGGCGCTGATCGCGATGCGCGAGACGCACAATGGCTCGCGCTCCGCACTCAGTTCGAAGCGGGCGTTGATTGGAGCGGCCTTGACCGCGAGCGCATCGCGCGCTGGTATCGCCAGCTCCACATTTTTGAATTGCCGTTTTACTACATCGAGTACGGCATCGCCCAGCTTGGCGCACTGCAGGTCTTTCGCAATGCGGTCCACAATCACGCTGATGCGGTTACGGCCTACAAGGAGTTTTTGAGCCTGGGCGGAACGCGTTCGCTCCCGGAGTTGTACAAGGCAGCAGGTGTTTCACTGGTGTTCGATGCAGAAACGATGGGCGAACTCGTCGCGTTCGTCGAAGATCGCATTGAAGCACTCCGCGCTGGCGCTGAGGCGCCGTTCGGTCCGCTGATGCCGGCGTAACGTTGGTATTCTCACTTCACGGAGTTCTGATGTTTTCAGCGCGACAGGCTGCGCTTGCGCTCGCGTTTGCTGTGACCACATCGGTGTCGGCACATGCGCAGCTGCCCACGGTCACACAGGTGTACGACAAATACGCCACGGCGATGGGTGGGCGCGACGCGTGGGCCAAAGTGAGCGATCGTGCAGAGGTCGGGACTGCCGACATCACGTTCGCCAACATCAAGGGCAGCTACGAGCGCTACTATGCCGCGCCCAACAAGTTTCGCTTGATCATCAACCTTGGGCCCGACATCGGCAAAGTGGAGCAGGGCAGCGATGGGGTCGTTGCGTGGGCCGCGTCTCCGGGCGGGGATGCCGCCAAGTTGCCGTCTGCCGACGCTGCGTACGTGCTTGAGGGCAGTGCGACGGGTGCGGCCTTTCTCGATCCGACGCGCTACGCAAAATCGAGCGTCGTAGCGGTCGAGGATTTCGACGGGGTTTCTTGCTACAAGCTGCTGGTCACCACAAAATCAGGACGCGATCGCGTTGAGTACTTCGAAGTCGCGACGGGGTTGCGACGGGGTCAGATCCTTAAGATTCCCGCTGGCGACCAGAAAGCGATTTTCCGCGACTACAAAACGTTTGACGGAAAACAATCGCCGACGACGATTGTGCAAAACAATGCACAAGGTGACATCGTCATCACAGTGAACACGGTCACGTTCACCGCGAACGATCCGAAATTGTTCGCGCTCCCCGCGGGAATCAGCAAGTAACACGACGACAACATCGCCGCGCCGCGCGACGGCGCGGTGATGTTACTTGTCGGTCTTCAGAAACACCTGGCCGCCCTTCATGACAAAACGCACCTGACGCAACTGCTTGATGTTTTGCGTCGGGTCTCCGGCCACTGCAACTAAGTCCGCCAGCAGCCCCGGAGCGACACGAC
>JANXUN010000586.1 GCA_025356185.1 Gemmatimonadaceae bacterium | reverse complement strand
AGTTCACAGTTTCGAGGGTTCAGTTACCAGTTCCCCGTTCTTACCAGAACCAGTTGCCCGTGCCAGCTAAACCATTGTACCGCGCTACACCACCGTCGCGCTCGTCAACCACAATAAGCACGCCGATGCGGCGCTCACGAGCCACAATCGCTCGCTCACGTCGTCAACCCACAGGCTGGCGACGCTGACTGCAACGAACATCAACGCCGTGATGAAGTAGCGGCGCATTGGCAATCCACGTGCCAAGGGAATGAAGTGCAGTCCAATAATCGCGGCGGCGACGGTTGCGATGTATTCGTCCTTTCTCGCGCCGCGCAGCAGCAGGATCTCAAGCAGCACCAGCACGATTGACACGCCGCTCCAAGTAGCAACCAAGCGTTCGCGCCGAGACTCTTCTACCGCTTCGCCGGGTTCGTCCGTTGCGCGCGTTCTCAATGCCGCGACGAGCAGCGCTAACGTGATCACTGCAGGAATCGCGTTGAACGTCGTAGACACTCGGCCAGTCGCGCGAGCCCCAACGAACCACCAGATCGCGCCAAAGATGCTCATGATGACGGCGCCAGATGCATTCATGTACTCAAGCTCCGGTCAAGCCCGATAAACGAGGACATCCGCGATGGAAACGCAAGATAATGATATCGTGCGCGCTGCTATTTGATAACACTACGCCCGCGCAACCAAGATGCGAGCAACGTACTCCATGGTGCGAGCGCAGGATTGTCGAGCGCCAAACCAACGCCGTGCGGACCAGTCTCGAAGACATGCAACTCGGCCGCCACGCCGGCTTTGCGAAGGGCAAGAAAATAGTGCAGGCTATTCTCAGCGGGAACGACGGTGTCTTCGTTGGTCTGAAAGATGAATGTCGGTGGTGTGTCTTTCGTGACGCGACGTTCGCCGGACAGTGTTTGCGCCAAGGTAGGGTCGGGCGAGTCACCGAGCAGCGCGCGTTTGGATCCGCCATGTGTCCACAGCTCTGTCATTGAAATGACGGGATAGCCCAATACCACAAAGTCGGGGCGACTGTTGGTACGATCGATCAGGTCGGCGGCGCGTGCATTGCCAATGTCGAACTGTGTGCTGACACTCATCGCGAGATGACCACCAGCGCTAAAACCAACGATACCAATGCGCGTGGCGTCGAGGCGCCAATCGCCCGCGTGCGAGCGGAGCACTCGAATCGCGCGTTGGGCATCGCCGAGCTCGATCGGATGATGATAGCGCGGTCCCAGGCGATAGCGCAGTACGAATGCGGCAACGCCCAAGCTGTTGAAATAGTTCGCGACTTGTCGTCCTTCGTGATTGCTGGCGAGATGCGTGTAGCCGCCGCCGGGCAGGATCAGAACCGTTGGCGTCGCGGAGTTCATCGCGCGCGGCAGGTAGACAGTGATTGCCGGGATGTCGGTAGTGTCGGTGCCGAGTGCGCCGGGTGCAGCGCCGCTCCAGAGCGGAATGACTTGTCCGTCGGCGATGGGTAGCGGCTGCGCGCGGGCGGTGGTGCTCACGCACGCGACGAGCACCACCGCAGTTATGAGCGTCCGTCGCAATGCCTTTCTCATCCCTCAATCACGTGCGGCACGAACTGCGACAAATTGTCGGTAATGATCTTATTCGATTCTCGAATGCCCATGCCGCCCGCTTCCTGTCCAATGATCCACGAGCCAATCACCGGATAGTGACCGTCGATATTGGGAATTGAAGCGAGACTTTGATACACAAATCCCTCCTCGCCGTAGTCACCCGACGATGCCAGCAGTGTTTGATCGAACATCGTGACCGTCACGTTCGCACCTTCGCGCGACAACAACGGCTTTTTGACAAAGGCATCCCACGTGAGCGTCTCCGCGACATCGAACGATGCGGGCAACAGATACGGACTGTCAGGAAACAGATCCCACAGCACCGCTAACAGCCCTTTGTTGGACAGCAACATCTTCCAGATCGGCTCGATCCACTGCATTCCTGTGCCACGCTGCAACAACGCTTGCACAAAGCGTTCGTCTTCGTGCACGATCCATTCCCACGGATACAGCTTGAAGATGGATTCGATGACGCGATCGGCGGTATCGGTAAAAAATCCGTCCGACGTCATGCCAATTTGCGGTATCGTGAGCGTCTCGCACACCAACCCGGCCTGTTCGGCGGTGTCGCGCAAATACGCCAGCGTCATGCCGTCTTCCAAATCGTCCATGCCGGCAAAGTGCAGTCGCTCACCCTGCATGTACTCTTTGAGATACCGCCACTGTGCGATGAGCCGTTCGTGCAATGAATTGAATTGATCTTTTGCCGGAAACACATCTTGCAGCCAAAACCACTGCGCAAGCGACGCTTCGACGAGTGACGTCGGTGTGTCGGCGTTGTACTCCAACATCTTGGGCGGCGACATGCCGTCAAATGCCAAGTCGAAACGACCGTACAGCGACGGCGGCTCTTGGTTCCACGCGTCGACGATCAACGGTACCACGCGTGCAGGAATATGCAGCTGTGCAAACAAATCCTTGTCGATGATATGTTGCGCCGCTTCCAAACACATCTCATGCAACGTGTTCGTCGCGGTTTCGATCTGATTCACTTCGTTCATCGTGAACGAGTAATACGCACTCTCGTTCCAGTAGGGCCCCGATGCACTGTGCCACGCCAGTCCGATACTCTCGACCTTGCGTTGCCAATCGTCGCGCACCGGATTTACGATGCGCTTCACTTGGATATCTCCCACTGACACGACAACGTGTCGCCGCGCGTCAGTCGCGCGTACGATGCGGAGTCTA
>JANXUN010000584.1 GCA_025356185.1 Gemmatimonadaceae bacterium | reverse complement strand
AGTTCACAGTTTCGAGGGTTCAGTTACCAGTTCCCCGTTCTTACCCGCACGAGTTAGGAGTTGCGAGTCGCTACGCCTCCTCGTCTCCACGCAGAAGCTCGATACACACCGATGTCCCGGCGCCGACTGCGGAGTCAATCGCGATATTTCCGCCGTGCGCGATCACAATGCCACGCGCGATCGCCAACCCAAGCCCCGCCCCCGAGCGGTTGGTGCGCTTGGATTGCCAGAAGCGATCAAACACAAACGGCAACTCGTCGGCGGGAATTCCACTGCCCTCATCACGCACCGTGATCGACACCGCGCGCGATGTGACGCTCGCGGCAACAATCACCGCACTCTTCGCCAATGAAAATTTAATCGCGTTCCCAATCAAATTCGAAAACACTTGCAGCATGCGATCGGGATCAATCCATAGCGACGGTACTTCATCGTCGATGTCGATAATTACGTCAATGGCATGTTCTGCGGCGAGCGGCGACAACGTATCGACCGCACGCTGCACGACGTCGCGCACATCACACGACTGTTGATGCAGATGCAGTTTCCCCGATTCAAGGCGGGTGACATCTAACAGATCCTGAATGAGCGCGTCCATTTGATTTGCTGCTTGCAACATCACAGCCGCGTGCTCCAATACAACAGGTGGCACCGACACCTCGCGTTCGCCTGCATCGCTGCGCAATATCGCCGCCGCCAGCATTTTCACCGCGTTCACGGGATTGCGCAGATCGTGCGACACCAGTCCAAGCACTTCGTCTCGCGCACGGAGTGCGGCTTCGGCGGCCGCGAGCAGTTCTTGCGTGCGCGTTTCCGCGCGACGTTGCGCCGTCACATCGCGCAACACCACCGAGTAGATCGGCCCCTCGACGCTTTCCATTTTTGCGATCGCGGCCTCGGCGGGAAACTCCTCACCGTTTTTTCGCACACCAGAAATCTGCGATCGTTCTCCCATCTTGCGCGCCACCACCGTGCCGCGGCCAAACTCGGCGATTTGCGCACGATGCGCGTGCACCGCGCGTTGTGGAATTAACAAGCGCAATGGCTGACCGACAATTTCCTCTGGTGCGTAGCCAAAGATGCGACTCGCGCCATCGTTGAAGAACGTGATCGTCTGATGCACGTTGATACAAATGATGGCGTCGGCCGCCAATGCGACGATGCGCGCGAGTAATTCGTCGGACAGGGGTTCCATGCGTGAAACTTACGAGTGCGGACGCCCCATAGCGTCAGTGATTCCCCGACAGTCGCGTCGGGCAAATATGCCAAACATTCCGCGTTGTCCTGACAGGCAATCGCCCCACAGTTGGCGAGACTGATTCTCGCGCCGATGCGCACCCGATGATTTCACGACTGCCTTCAGGAGCTTGCATGACGGATACCGCGAACGACCCTTCCAGTCTTTTCTGCGCCACCAGCAACCGACGACAGTTCGTGCAGCGTTCGTTAGCAGGTGCGCTTGCTGCGGGGACGGTGGCAGTGGGCGTTCTTGGTGCATGCGCGGCACCCGAGAGCGCGCCGAAGGGCGCGACGACCGGCATCGCCGCGAAAGCTGCCGGAACGATGGACAGCGATCATGCAGGTGGAACCATGGCCCCGAATCCGTCGACAACCGCCGCGTCAGCGCAGTCAGCCGCTGATGCGATGGATGCGATGCATGAAGCTGGGATCAAGGCGTTTCCCGCCAAGACAACCGGCAAAGGCGGACAGCTGCTCGCGCCGCGCGTTGAGAACGGCGTCAAGATTTACGAACTGACCGCGTCAGAAATTCAATGGCAAACAGATCCCAAGATCACCGTGAAAGCGTGGGCATATAACGGCATGGTGCCGGGTCCTGAAATTCGCGTGAAAGAGGGCGATCGTGTGCGCGTGGTGATCAAGAATGAATTGCCCGAGTCGACCGCGATTCACTTTCACGGTCTCGAACTACCGAACGCGATGGACGGCGTGCCATTCATCACGCAACCGCCTGTTAAGCCGGGCGCCTCATTCACATACGAATTTGTCGTCCCCAATTCGGGGTCGCACATGTATCACTCGCACCATAACGCGGCGAAGCAAGTCGGCATGGGATTGCTGGGCGCATTCATTGTTGAACCACGCGCGCCGCGTGCGATCGAGAAAGTCGACGTCGACTACGTCATGGTATTGAACGACGGATTTTTAGGCTACACACTCAATGGCAAGGGCTTTCCTGCAACGGAACCGATCGTTGCGAAGCGCGGCCAGAAGGTGCGCATTCGTTTCATGAACGAAGGGATGATGATCCACCCGATGCACTTGCACGGCATGCACATGACGGTGATTGATAAGGACGGCTGGCCACAGCCAGCGCCGTGGAAGTGCGATACTCTCAACATCGCGCCCGGCGAACGATGGGACGTGATCGTCAACTGCACGAACCCAGGCACGTGGGCGTTTCATTGCCACATATTGCCGCATGCCGAATCGGATCATGGCATGTATGGGATGGTGACAGCGCTCATTGTGAGCGCATAACGCAGTCGACGGGAGGCGCATGACGGTGCTCGATGAGATTCGTGTTGTCCTCGCAGACGATCACGCGGTCGTTCGCGCGGGGCTCAAAGCCGTATTAGGCACCGCCAAAGACATCGTCGTGGTGGGCGAAGCGCGCAACGGTCGCGAGGCCGTCGACACCGTTATGCGACTCAATCCCGATGTCGTCATTATGGACCTGTCGATGGCTGATATGGACGGGGCATCCGCCACGCGTGAACTCAAGGCGCGTGGCGCGGCGGCGCGCATTCTCATCCTCACAATGCACGCCGAAGACGAATTTCTGGTCCCGATGCTTGAACTGGGGGCGAACGGCTATCTGGTGAAGAACGCAGCCGATCGAGATTTGGTGGACGCGGTTCGCACGGTCGCACACGGCGGTCAGTACCTGCAGGCGTCGGCAGCACGCACGCTGGCGAAAGAGCTCAAACGACGCGAAGCGCACGCTGGTGAACGTGAGCAGTACCAATCGCTGTCGGAACGCGAGCGCGATATTGTGCGGCTTATTGCTGGCGGGTACAGCGCGCCGGAAATCGGGGCGCAACTGAATATCAGCCCGAAAACGGTGGACACGTACAAGCAGCGGGTGGGAGAAAAGATTGGGCTGACGCATCGCGCGGATTATGTGAAGTTCGCGGTGAAGCTGGGGCTGCTGAGCGGTTAAATGGGACGGGCCGTTAACTGGCACGGGCAACTGAGGTTGGTAAGAACGGGGAACTGGTAACTGAACCCTCGAAACTGTGAACTAGGCGAGATCTGTCGTAGTTCACAGTTTCGAGGGTTCAGTTGTCAGTTGCCCGTTCTTACCTGCACGAGTTGCGAGTTGTCAGTCGGCATTCCGCGACTCCTTCCGAGTTCGGCGCGCTGGCCCCCGCTCTCCCCCAGCGGTACTTTGCAACGCCCGCCTCACTGCCCCGATCACCACGGATCTCGTGCCGATTTTGAACCTCACGAACGCGCCGAAGTGCCCCCGCGCGCTGCGGCTGCCGGCGCTGCTTCTCGTCGCACTCACGCTGGCCTCAACCGCCTGCAAACCCGACGCTCCGAAGGCTGATGCGATGGCCGGTCACGACATGGCCGGCATGGATATGAAAGGGGGCGCGATGTCCGGAATGGACATGCCGGTCACGATCCCCAAAGGCGTTATTTACACCGCAGCCGATGTGCACTTCATGCAAGGGATGATCGCGCACCACGCGCAGGCCATTTACATGTCGCAACTCGCCGCAAAAAACGGCGAGAACCCTAAGCTGCTCAAGCTTGCGATCAAGATCGATCAATCGCAGCGCACCGAGATTCGGCAAATGCAGGGGTGGCTAATCGATCACAAGCAGACCGCACCGGACACATTGTCGTATCGCACGATGATGATGCCGGGGATGCTGACCGCAGCACAGCTCAAAGAGCTTGAGACCACCAAGGGCAAGGATTTCGACCGCAAGTTTTTGGACCTCATGATCAAACATCATGAAGGCGCGCTGTCGATGGTGACCGACTTGTTCAATACGCCACAAGCGGGACAGGATATCGATGTGTCCGTGTTCGCGAACGATGTTGTGACCGTGCAAACCGCAGAGATCGATTTGATGCACGCCATGTTGGCCGACCTTAGCTAAAAAGGGAGTATCGTCTGATGAGGACTTCGTTAATCACTGCAGCGCTCACCGCGGTCGCGTTCATCGCACCGATGGCGAACGCGCAGACGTATCCCAACCCCAAAGATCCGCGCAACGGATTGAAGTCTGGCGCGACAGACGCCGGCATCGCGATCGAAGGGATGAAGCAAGTGTCGTTCACGCAAAAGGCCGCCGAGTTTGATTCAACCGACGGCCTCAAATTCGCGAACTCCGACATGGCCTTTGGCGGCAAGTATCTGTACCAAGGCAACTTTGCCGGCTTCACTGTGTGGGACATCAGCAATGCAGCGAAGCCCGTGAAAGTCTCCGTCGTGAAGTGCACGACATCGCAGGGCGACCCAACGATCCTCGGTCATTTGCTGTTTGTTTCTGCCGAAGGTGGGGGCAATCGCAACGATTGCGGCAGTCAGGGTGTGCAGGATCCAAAAGATCACATGGCTGGCGTGCGCATTTTCGACGTGTCGAATCCTGCCGCACCAAAGCTCGTGAAAAACGTGCAAACGTGCAAAGGTTCGCACACGCACACATTGGTGCCGAGTAAGAAAGACAAGAACATTGTCTATCTGTACGTCTCTGGAAATCAGGGTGCGCGTCCGAACACCGAACTCGCGGGTTGCAACAACGGCACCGATCCAGCAGACACGACGAACTCGATGTTTCGCTTGGACGTGATCAAGGTGCCGCTCAATGCGCCAGAAAAAGCCGAAGTGTTGTTTGGTGCGCGTCTGTTCACCGACATGCTGCCAGCGCCGCGTCGCGCTGGAGCGCCCGCAGGCCGTGGCGGCCCACCGGGCGCGCCGCCGGTTGCGCCGACGGGTCCGCGCAATTGCCATGACGTGACGGCGTATCCGGCGATGAACCTTCTTGCGGGAGCGTGCGCGAGCTACGGGTTGCTCGTCGACATCTCGAATCCGGAAAAGCCAATTCGATTGGATGCAAAAGCCGACACCAACTTTTCGCTGTGGCACACGGCCGTGTTTAGCAACGACGGCAAGAAAGTCATCTTCACCGACGAGTGGGGCGGCGGCACGGGACCGATGTGTCAGCAGGGCAGCATGATGGAAATGGGCGGCAACACCGCGCTCGTCATCGACAAGAAAAAGATGGTGCAGAAGTCGTACTTCAAAATGCCGTCGGCGCAGACCGCGCAAGAAAACTGCGTGTCGCACAACGGCGGTTTGATTCCTGTACCAGGACGTGACGTCATGGTGCAGGGGTGGTATCAAGGTGGCATCGATATCATCGACTTCACGGATCCCGACAAGCAAGTCGAAATTGGATACTTCGATCGCGGCCCGATCGATGCACCGCCGCTCGTTGATGCGGGTCCGACCAGTGCAACAGCAGGCGCCCGTCCTGCACGCCCGACGACCGGTGGCTCGTGGGGTGCGTACTACTGGAATGGACATATCTACTCATCAGAAATCGCGCGTGGCATGGACATTCTCGATCTCACGCCAACCGCGAATCTGTCTGCCAACGAAATCGCGGCGGCGAAGCTCGTGACGTTCGTGGATTACAATCCGCAAAGCCAACCGAAGATTGTGTGGCCAGCGGCGTTCGTTGTAGTGCGCTCGTATCTCGATCAGTTGGTGCGCAACACGGGACTCGCCGCGGCGCGCACGTCAGCGATTGACGCGGCATTGACGTCAGCGGAAAAAGCGACCGGCGCTGCGCGCAAGACAGCGCTCACGGCGTTGGCAGCAAAGGTTGATGCGGATGTCGCCGGCGCGAAGGACGGTGCACGCGTGAAGACGATGGCGGCGGAGATTCGTCGGTTGGCGGCGGCGACGAAGTAGCATCGTTCTGTTGCTGACGACTCATAGCTGGTGCGGTTAAGAACGGGGAACTGACAACTGAACCCTCGAAACTGTGAACTACGACAGATCTCGCCTAGTTCACAGTTTCGAAGGTTCAGTTACGAGTTGCCCGTTCTTAACAGCACCAGCTATGAGTTGTCAGCAACAGAACGATGCTACTTCGTCGCCGCCGCCAACCGACGAATCTCCGACGCCATCGTCTTTACGCGTGCACCGTCCTTCGCGCCGGCGACGTCAGCGTCAACCTTTGCTGCCAACGCCGTGAGCGCCGTCTT
>JANXUN010000583.1 GCA_025356185.1 Gemmatimonadaceae bacterium | reverse complement strand
CGCGGCCGCGACTGGTGATTTGCGCAAACGAATCCGTAGCTGGAAAGCGGCCCGGAATCGACGTGGCCCAAACGATGACGAATTGCTTCGTTGCGTCATCGTAAAATAGATCGGGTGCCCACGAATTGAGCGCGATGGGCTCGTGCTCCATTACGGGCACGCGCGTTTGTTCGCTCCAGTGAATGAGATCGTTGGAGTGTGCGACGCCAATGCCGTGATCGGTCCATGCGACGGTCCACACCAGGTGGAACATGCCGTCGGGGCCCTGCAAAATGCTTGGATCGCGCATGAGCGCTGCAGTGGTGTTCCACTCCTGCCAACCGCGACCGCTACCGATGACGGCGGGAGTGAGCACACTCTTTCCGCCGTTGAGTGCCGTCCACGTGATGCCATCTGCGCTTGACGCAAGATGAACACCGTCTTCTCCGTTGCGCGTAAAGTAGGAGAAGAGAAAAATGGGTGGATCGTTTGCGGAAGCATTTGACGATGGCAGGCGCGGCGCGCACGCGTCGAGTGTCATCGCAATTGCAACAAGTAACGCAGACGCGATGTGCGGTGCGCGTTGAATCACTTCTTTGACGCTCGCGTGTTTGACTCGTGCTCGTTTGCCGAGTCTTGTAGCGGCTGACCGTAGTACGCGCCGGTCCCGTGCTTGCGCAAAAAGTGCTTGTTGAGCAGCGGCTTGGAAATTCCCACTGCGGCGGGATTCACGTGCAGCGTCTCCATCGCCATTCGCGCGACCGTCTCCAGCAGTTCGGCCGAATGCACGGCGTCGGCAGGCGTTGCACCCCACGCAAAGCTCGCGTGATTGCGCACCAACACGGCCGGCATGTGCGACGGATGGTGCGAACCCAGCGCGCGCACAATCGCGTGGCCTGTGTTGGCCTCGTAGTGGCCGTCGATCTCCGCGTCTGTCATCGCCTCAGTCACAGGAATGTCGCCAAAAAAGTAATCGGCGTGCGTCGTGCCAAAGCACGGAATGCCCCGCCCTGCCTGTGCCCACGCGGTGGCATAGTGCGAATGCGTGTGCACGATGCCGCCGATGCTTTCGAGCGCGCGATAGAGCACGACGTGTGTTGGCAGATCTGAACTCGCGCGCAACTTTCCTTCTACGACGTTGCCATCGAGGTCGGTCACGACGATCATCGACGAGCGCATTGTTTGATACGGAACGCCGCTGGGCTTGATGGCGATCAGTCCGCGCTCGCGGTCAATGCCGCTCACGTTGCCAAAGGTATACTGCGCCAATCCGTTCGCGAAAATGGCTTGGTTGGCATCGAACACATCGCGTCGGAGTGCGTCAATCGCTTTACTCATCCGTTGATGCCCGCGCGGGTTTTTGCTGCGGCGATTATGGCGGTCATGGTGTCGCGGTGTCCAGTGAAAGTGTCGTCGACGACTTGCAGCGTCGGAATCGCCGTTTGCGATAGATTGAGCGTTGCCACGTTAAAGCGACCGAAACCTGATTCGTGTACGCCGCTGCTACCGCGTCCCGGTGCAGGCGCGCTCAAGTGCTGAAAGAATCGCGCGTACTTTTGCCAGCGTCCGCCACCACCGGCGTGATACATGGGAATAAATCCATACAGTGCGTCGTACGGCATTTCCCCGACGCCCACTACCCTGGGAAACTTCTGTCGGAGATTCACGATAAGCTTACGCGTTCCTTCGTGCATGTCGCCCGTCGTGCTGTTCACATGACCACCGACGATGTCCAAAAAGTATGCGTCGACGCCGTACCGTTCGATGACTTCGGCGATGCGCCCTTCCATGTGATTGCGCCACACATCGGCGCCCAGATTCATATAGGTTAACCAGCCGTCCTGGTGCCGATCGTTGTTCCAGTCGACCCAATTCAGGTTGTACAAGTCACCGTCAATTTTGTATGTCGCCCCGGCGGAAATCTTGTTCCAGATGGGCTGCTTGCGATTGGCTGAGTTGGCGCCGAACATCGGCATGATCTTGAAGCCCATCTTTTGCGCTTCGCCGATGAGCCTCTTAAATCCCGCTTCGCCACCCATGCGCGACGGCACGGTGTAGTTCGGATAGTCCCAGTAATAGCGACCATCCCACGACGCGAGAAACACGAGCACGCGATTGGCCGGAATCTGCGTGGCCATCCATCGCAAGATTTCCAACTGTTTCGCATAGTCGTTGAACATGAAGCCGGTGTAGTGCATGCCGTGCAGCGTCGTCACCATGGCGATTTCGCGCATCCACGATGGCACATCGGTGCGCGATTCCCACGTGGGCAGTGCAAACGCACGCTCGATGTGTTGCATGTGCGGAGTCATCGCGTCTTCGAACGTCGTTGCTTTCAGCAACCGCCACGTCGGCACACTCACGCGCGTGTCGTTGCGCCATGCGTCATGCTCGTACACGACTTCGAGGCGAAACCCTTTCTCGCCTTGCTGAAAGTAGAAACGCTTGGGGCGCACTTGTGTGTCGAGGGTCGAGAGCGCAAAGAACTCTTGCTCGCTGGCCTTGACCACTGCAATCGCGGTGTTCATGCTGATCGGCGTGCCCGCGCCGTGCAAATCGCCGGCACCGAAAGTGTAGCCGCCAAGCATGTCGCCTTCGCCCGGATCGGCAAACGCGCCGCCACCAAACGAGATTTGTCCGCGCGGAATATCACGTACAACGGTCGTGATTGTCTTAATCGGATGCGACGCCTGCGCGACAATGTCCCACTCAATCGCGTTCGGAGTGCGCTTGAAGGTGACCGTGACAGAGCCCGGCGCTTTTTCCTGCCCACCGGCCCACACCAGTGAATCGCACGTGAGCGTGAGCGCATTGTCATTGCCGTGTGCTTGCATGCGCGACACATCGAGCGAGTACGTATTCTCTTCGGTGAAGAGGAGGAACGAAAACCGATGCGGGCCGAACACGACGGCTGGCTCTGGGAAATCAAAGCTGAATCGCATGAACGAGCGTCCACGAGCGGGCGTGTAGACGTCATTCGTCGAAACCAGTGGAACGATGTCACCCGTCGCAAATATCGTGGTCGGCCTGATAGGTGCAGCGGCAACCGGCGCGTCCGGTGCAGCGTCGGCTAACACGTCTGATGCGCCACCGATCAGGCTACCGGCGGCCGCGGCACCAAGTACTTTGATGGCGTCGCGACGAGAAAAGGCATCGTGCATGCAAGTAGTCCGGCCGAGGGTGATGTCGTACGTCACGCTGAATATGTGTCGACGCGACGGGGTCGGCCACCACTGTCATGGCGTGCATGGCGCGTAGTTTCCCATTCGCTGAAGGACAATCCATGACGCGTACTACCACGGTGCTGCTTGCGCTGGTCGCGGGGCTCGCGATTGGGATCGGCGCGTCGGTGAGTGACAGCACTGCACTTCATAACGTTGTGCTGTGGGTCGAGCCGGTAGGCGCGCTTTTTGTTGGTGCGATTCGCATGATGATTGTTCCACTTGTCGTGTCGAGTTTGATTGTCGGCGTCACGTCTGCACCAGATACGCGCACGATTGGTCGGCTGGGTGGTCGCGCGTTGATATACATGTTTGTATCACTGGCGATCGCGTGCGTATTCGGCCTGTTCGCGTCGGGGCCCATTTTTGAACTGCTGCGAATTGATCCGGCAGCTGCCTCCGCTTTACGGGAAAGTGCCGGCGGTGCGGCTCGCGACGGCGCCAAGGCGTTGCCGTCGATGTCACAGTGGATCGTTGATCTGGTGCCGTC
>JANXUN010000572.1 GCA_025356185.1 Gemmatimonadaceae bacterium | reverse complement strand
CTTGTTGCCGACGTCGACATTTGTCGAAGCGATGCTCACGGTGGCGAACAGCGCCGGATGAACGGCGTACAGCTTTCGCTCACCTGAGTCGGCGGAAATTCACGGCGGCCAGGCACTCGATACCGATGTGAATGGCCTGCGTGATCTGCTCATATCGCCGCACCTTTCTACGTCATTCGATCCGACGGAAACGCAAACGGTGCTACTCGGAGCGTCGGCGGCATTTGGCCCGAACAACTCTGGGCCGAATTCACAGACGCAGATTTACGGCGTCGACGCGTACTGGAAATGGAAATCGGCAACGGCGTCGCAAGGCTTTCCGTTTGTGTCGATGCAAACCGAGGCGCTCGTTCGCAACTACAGCGCTGCCCAACGCGCTGGTGACGGCGACACGAAGCTCTTGCTGCCCAAGCAGGATATCAAGGACAACGGCGTGTACGCGCAACTGTTGTGGGGCTTTAAGCCGCTCATGGTAGCGGGTTTGCGCGGCGACTTTGTGAGCGGTGACGCCGTTCTCAACACCGACCAGCATGCTGATCGCTATCGGGTATCGCCCAACCTCACGTGGTATCCCAGCGAATTTTCCAAGCTGCGTGCGCAATACAACTTTGATCATCGCGCGGGCATCGGAAACGATCATTCGTTTTGGATCCAGTTCGAGTTCATGATTGGCGCGCATTCTGCGCACAAGTTCTAGCTCTCAACAACCAACGAGTCTCAGATGAAGCTCTTTTCGATATATAACTTTGCATCGCTTGCGCTTGTGTCAGCGCTGTCGGTGCCTACGTCGATCACTCCCGTCGTCGCACCCGCTCCAATGGCGGCCAAGATCAACGTCGTCGCAACAACCCCCGATCTTGCCGCGCTCGCCATGGAAATCGGCGGCGACGCCGTTGACGTGAAAGCGTTGGCGAAAGCCACTGAAGATCCGCACTTTGTCGATGCGAAACCCAGCAACATTGTCACGCTCAATCGCGCCGAAGTGTTGATTGAAGGCGGCGCCGATTTGGAGGTGGGTTGGTTGCCGCCGTTGCTCGAAAGCGCGCGCAACGACAAGATCGCCGTGGGAGCGCCGGGGCGTATTTCTGCGTCGGCTGGTATTCGGATGTTGGAAATACCGAGTACGCTCGATCGGTCGCGCGGTGACGTGCACGCCTTGGGCAATCCGCACTTCTTGATTGACCCGCTCAACGTCAAAATTATCGCGAACACGATTGCCGAACACTTTGCGTTGGTGCGCCCGGCATCGGCCGATCTGTTCAAGGCGAATCTGAAAAAGTTTGACGCGACGCTTGATACGAAGTACGCCGGCTGGCAAAAGCAGATGGCGCCATTTAAGGGTGCGAAGATCGTCACGTATCACAAAGACTTTGTGTACCTCGCCGAACGTTTCAATCTGGATGTGGTGGAAACGTTGGAAGCGAAGCCCGGCATCGCGCCATCGCCTGCACATTTGGCGCAAGTAATTGGGACGATGAAGGCGGGGAACGTGAAAGTGATTCTGGTGCAGCCGTTTCAGAATCGCAAAACTGCTGAAACGGTCGCGCGTCAAACAGACGCAGCGGTGCTGGACATGGCGCAACAGCCTGGCGCGATCAAAGGCACGGAAACGTACTTCCAGTTGATGGACTACATGATCAACACACTCGCCACTGCACTACAAGGTAAGAAATAATGCATGTCGATCTCGCGGTCGTTTGGCAGGTCATGAAGTGGCCACTGGCGGCGTGTCTCTCGCTGCCGCCGCTGCTGGTGTACCTCGGACTGCATGTGGTGAAACGCGAAGTGATTTTCGTGGATTTGGCGTTGGCACAGGTTGCGACACTCGGCACGTGCATAGCGCTCCTCGCGGGATACGACTTTCACGACCGCATCTCGTTTTGGATTTCCCTCGGCGTCACGTTCTTAGCGGCTGGGCTCTTCAGTTGGTCGCGCGGCAGTCATGACCGGCCGGTGCCGCAAGAGGCGATTATCGGCATCACGTTTGTCGTGGCGGCGGCCGCCGTGATTCTGCTGCTAAGTCGTGTGGCCGGTGGCAAGGAAGAACTTGAAAACCTGCTGACCGGAGACATTCTCAATGTTACCGGCGCCGACGTGATGCAACGCGCAGGCATTTTTGCGGTGCTCGCGGCGTTTTACGCCGCGTTTCACAAAAAGTTTGCGCTGATTTCTACCAACGTCAGCGAAGCATTTGCAAGCGGAATGAGCGTGCGGCAGTGGGACTTTTTCTTTTACGCCGCGTTTGCAATTGTCGTCGTGAGCTTTGTCCGAGTGGCCGGGGTGCTGCTCACGTTCACGTATTTGATTGTGCCTGCGGTGTGCGGCGTGTCGGTGGCCAAGACGTGGAAAGGGCGACTGATCGTCGGTTGGATTGTCGCCGCTATCTCAAGCCTGCTGGGACTGATTGCGTCGTATCAGCTGGACCTGCCGACTGGTGCAGCGATCGTCTGTGCGTGCGGTTTGATGCTCGTGCTCGTGAGCATGTACGCCAGCATGCGGAAGCGCGCGTAAGCGGGAACTACTTATTTGTCGGCGACACAATGGTCGCCGACACGATGTAATCGAGCGCGGGAAACCATTTACGCAGATATTCATTGCCGACAAAATTGATGCGCGACTGATTGGGCTCGTCGCCATACTCGCTGTTGAGCTTTTCGACGACATCCATGCCCTCGGTCACATTGCCAATCGGCGAAAACATCCGCTGCCGATCCAGCTTGCTGCGATTGTCGGCAAGACTGATAAACAGCTGATTGGATCGCGTGGTTGGTCCCGACGCAGAAAAGGCGACCGTGCCGCGCGTGTTACCTGTGCGCATCGGCTCGTCGGGGATCACGGCGTCCGACCACTGCGCGTTCGCTGCTGGCGTGCCGTGCAAACCGAATTGCGCGACGAAGCCCGGCATAACGCGAAAGAACCGCACGTCGGTGAAGTAACCGACAGACACGAGTTCGTAAAAACGATCGGCGCCGTGCGGAGCGAGTGAACGCGTAACCGCGATCGTGAACGCGCCTTTGTTCGTGGTGACACGAACGTTGTAGCTATCGGGGCTACGCATCGGGGACGCAGCGGGTCCCGGAATCGCGCGCGTTGTTGTGGTGTCTTTCGCGCTTGCCGTGACCGACGCAGGGCGCGAGTCACCGCCGCACGCGAACATCGTGAGCGCTAACGTCGCTGACGCACACACGCGCATGTTCATGCGCCGCTCGGTCGACGATAGTGCATCACGCGAAAGTCTGGGGTTTCGCGCACAAGCGTTCCCGCATCGAACATCGCCTCGAAAGGCGGGAACAACACGTTGCCCTGCACGGTGCGCAACACGTGCGTGAGAAAGAGATCTGCACAGCGTGGCATCGCCAGCGCATATACTTGCGCGCCACCCGCGATAAACACCGTGCGCTCGTCGGCGTTCACGTCGATCTGGTCAAGCGATGTGATGGTACGCACGCCCGGATACGCAAAACCGCTGCGACTGAGCACAATCGTCTCGCGATGTGGCAGCGGACGACCAATCGATTCAAACGTCGCGCGACCGACCACGAGAATATGCCCGATGGTCTTTTCTTTGAACCACGCGAAATCAGCGGGAAGGTGCCACGGGATCTTGGCGCCGTCGCCGATCACGCGATTCTCAGACATCGCGGCGATCGCCTGAAACGACTTGATCACACCGCGATCGGCGCCGAAATCGCCGGATGCGGATCGTATCCAACGAGCGTGAAATCTTCGAACGTGAAATCGTGAATGTCGCGGATGTTGGGATTGATCTGCATCTGCGGCAACGTCCGCGGTACGCGCGTCAGCTGCAACCGCGCTTGCTCCAAATGATTCGCGTACAAATGCAAATCGCCAAACGTGTGCACAAATGTTCCGGGCTTGAGCCCCGTCACCTGCGCGACCATCATCGTGAGCAACGCATACGACGCAATGTTGAATGGCACGCCAAGAAACAGATCCGCGCTGCGCTGATACAGTTGGCAGCTGAGCGTTCCGTCTTGCACAAAAAACTGAAACATGGCATGACACGGCGGTAACGCCATTTCATCGACCTCACTCGGATTCCATGCGCTCACGATATGACGGCGACTGTCGGGACGCGTACGAATTTGCTCGATGACTTTGTCAATTTGATTGATCGAGCGACCGTCCGCCGAACGCCAATCGGTCCACTGCGCACCGTATACTCGGCCAAGATCACCGTTTTCGTCGGCCCACTCGTTCCAAATACTCACGCCGTGATCGGTGAGGTATTTGATATTGGTGTCGCCGCGCAAAAACCAGAGCAGTTCGTAGATGATCGACTTGAGATGCAGCTTTTTCGTCGTCACCATCGGAAAGCCGTCGCTTAAGCGAAAGCGCGTTTGCGCGCCAAACACCGCGTACGTGCCCGTGCCCGTGCGATCGGGCTTAAACGTGCCTTCGTCCAGGACGAGGCGCAGGAGTTGCTGATACTGAATCATCGTGCAAGAATTCTAGCACGTGCAACCCATCTGATCATGCGCTTGCGTATCGTGTTGGCGATGTTCGTCATGCTTTCCCCGTCACTCGCGTTCGCCCAGTCGGCGGCTACGCTGGCCGGAGTCGTGCTTGCCGACTCGACCGAGCGGCCGATCGTGAGCGCCGAGGTCATGATTTCGGGGCTCACAATCTCAGCGCGCAGCGATTCCCTGGGCGGATTTGTGCTGAAAGGCATCCCTGCCGGCAGACATCAGGTCGTTGTGCGCGCGATTGGATTTGCTGAGTTCCGTACGCTGCTCACCTTTCGGGCCGGGGAGCGGCAGGAGGCCGACCTATTGCTCACGCCGACAGTACAGACGCTCACGAAAGTCGATGTGACTGCGGCGAAAAGTACG
>JANXUN010000559.1 GCA_025356185.1 Gemmatimonadaceae bacterium | reverse complement strand
CGATTGTCGGTCCAAACGGCAGCGGCAAGTCCAACGTGTCTGATGCGGTGCGGTGGGTGCTCGGTGAGCAGCGCGCGCGCACCATGCGTGGGGCGAAAATGGAAGACGTCATCTTTCACGGCTCATCGGCGCGTAAAGCCGTGAACATGGCGGAAGTGTCGCTGCACTTTGAAAACAACGACGGCGAGTTGCCCATTCCGTTCAAGGAAGTGGTGCTGACGCGTCGCTTAATGCGTTCCGGCGAAAGCGAGTATCTCTTGAATCGTACGCCGTGTCGGTTGCGCGACATTCAGGATTTGGTACGCGGCACAGGCTTGGGCGCCGATTCGGGCGTGGTGATCGAAAGCCGCATGATCGACGCGCTCCTTTCGGATCGTCCCGACGAACGTCGCGAGCTTTTTGAAGAAGCCGCAGGTGTTGGCCTCTATCGTGATCGTCGTCGCAGCGCCGAGCGTCGACTAGATGAAACCACAGTCGATCTCGCGCGACTGGACGATTTGATCTCAGAAGTGCAAAGCCAAGTTCGTTCGCTGTCGCGCCAGCGTCGCCGCGCTGAACGACACGCTGAACTCACCTCGCGTCGCTTCCAAGTCGAGTTATCGCTCGCAACACGCGAGATGGCAGCGTGGCGCGACGAACTCGAAGCACTCGACGGTCGCCTCGTTACGCTGTCGGAGGGAATGCCCGACGCTGACGCCGCGATTCGCAGCGCGGAATCGGCGCGTGAACTGGCGCATGGCGCACGCGCGGCCGCCGAAGGCAGTCGCGTCGAACTGGCGCGGTTAGCCGGAGAACAACGCGACAAGACGCAGCGTCGCGAACGCGAACTTGCCGTCGCCGAAGAGCGTCAACGCAGCACGATGCAGCGCAAGGAGCGCGCCGAAGAAGAGCGTCGAGAAAACGAAGCCTTTGGTCGACGCCTTCGTGATGATCGCGAGCGCGCCGCATCAGATCGCGCAACGCTCGAGCGCGAACTCGCGGAGGCGGGCGAGGCGTTGGCCGAGCGCATCGCCGCTGAGCAATCCACGCGAGACATCGTGCAACGCGCTCGCGCGACGGTTGATCAGCTGGAGCGGCAGGTGCGTGAGCATCGCGATCAGGCGCGTCGCTTGGAGATGGACCGCGAAGGCGCCGGACGCGAGCACGCAGAAAGTCAGCAGCGACGCGATGCGCTCGACATTGAACGGCAGCAGCTTATTGACGCGCTGTCTGCGACTGAGCGCGAATTGCTTGCCGCGCGCGAGCACGTGCAGGTGGCCGCCGGCAACTCCCGCGACGCGCTTGCCTCGCTTGAACAGGCGCGACTTGGCGTCGCCACGGCACGATCGACGGATGCCGAGGCACGCAGCGCACTTGCGGCCGCTGTTGAAGCGCGCACCGCGCTCGAAGGTCGTCGCAATGCGCTGGAAGCATTAGAACGAGAGCGCGTCGGTCTCGCACCGTCGGCCGCAAAGTTGTTGCGCGAGCGCGAGCGATTTGGTGATGGCGCGGTGCTTGGCCCGCTCACGGACTTTGTCACTGCCGATGGCGAAGCGGCGACGTTAGTCGAGCGATACCTCGGCGCAACGATGCACGCAATCGTTGTGCGTGACGCAGAAGCCGCGCGCGCAGTGCGGCGGTGGCATGCAGAGACGCAACCCGGTCCGCTCTTGCTGTTACCACTTGATGTCGTGGCAGAAATTGGCACTGACGCCGATGCGTTGTCTGCGAGTGTGCAAGCGACGGGCCCTGCCCTGCGTTGGGTACGCGCGCTGCTGGGTAAAGTGCGTTCTGTCGACGGCGGCGAAGCGTTCGTTGATGAACGCGGTGCGGTGTTTTTGCCAGGCACGGTCTCTGGTCCCGGCCCGCTACAACGACGCGCCGAGCTGACGCGACTTGAGAAGGATCTCGGGACTGCGGAATCGACACGTCACAGTGCTGCGTTGGCCGCCGAGGCCGCGCGTGTTGCGCTCGGCGTCGCCGAACACGCGCAAACTGCGGCCGCCGAAGCGTCGAATCGTGCGCAGCAAGAGGCGCGTCGTGCCAACGACGTGCATGCCGAAGTCGAACGCAAGCGCGAACGCGGCGATCGCGAAGTTCAGCAATCGACGGCACTCGCTGAGCGTCTGGTATCGCGCTTGGCAGAATTGGAAGTACGCACGCATCAACTGACGGAACAGGTCCACGCGCTCGGTGCACGGGCCGGTGAGGCCGACGCGGAAATCGCGGAGGCACGTCAACAGTTAACAGCGGCAGAACGCGAACAGGAGCAGACACGCGAAGCGCGCGCCACCTGGCAAGTGGCACAAGCGCAGGCGCAAGCGCGGCTGTCGGTGGCGATTGATCGTGAAACGCGGTTGCTCGAAGAAGATTCGACTGCTGCAGCGCGTATGGAGTCGCTCGCGCACGAGCTCTCGACGTTGTCGGAAGCGGATCAGCAGTTGACCGAGCAGCTGTCTGCGTGGCGTACAGAGCTCGACACCGAGCAGAAGTCACTGATCGATGCCGACGGTCGCCTTGCCGACGCCG
>JANXUN010000117.1 GCA_025356185.1 Gemmatimonadaceae bacterium | reverse complement strand
TCGACGCCATTGATGAGCGTTCCCGGGCGCGCGGCGTCGTAGAAGGCATGACCGACGAAACCTGTCAGCTTCGGTACGTCCTTCGTACCGACGACAGCACCCGCTACATCGAGCAGTTCTAACTTGATCGTATACGACGCCGCAGCTTTGCCGTCGTTGCTGAGCGTTCCCTGTACTTGATACGTTTTGCCGTTCGAAATTGCGTTGGTGATGTCGACGCGAGGATTCGTCTTCGCCTGGAGATCGAGATAGTGGACGGTGGAATCGCCGAAGGCCTTTTTCTTTGCCGCGTCAGTCTCGGCTCGACCTCTTAGCTGCCAATACGCCGCCATCAAACGCCAACCGCGGTCAAAGTTCGGATCGATGCCGACAAGCTTCTGCACGGCCGGCCCCATGGATTCGGCGTCTTTGAGCTGAAGCGAGACGTTGGCAAAGTTCAGCAAGGCGGTTCGATGATTGGGGTTCTTCTTAAATCCCGATTGAAACAACGACATCGCGTCGCGGTCGCGACCGCTCGAGGCAGCGTTTGACCCCGCCTCAAACAGCTGATCAGCCGTGTACTTGTCGGGCGCCTTGAGCATGTCCGCAAACACCGAGGCTATCGACGCCGTGTCTCCCGACAACCGCATCGCGCGTCCGAGCGCCTGAGTCGCGGACGCTTCGCCTGGCGAGTCTTTGAGGTATGCCTCCAACAGCGCGCGCGCCTTCGCGATTCCCTGGTCCTTTTCAGCGCCCTTTGCTGCTTCGGCATTGGTCAGCGTGATCACCGCCAAGTTGTAGCGACTCTGCTGCTTCACCTTCTTGTAGATGGTATCCGAGCCCGCCAGCGAGATGACTTTTTCCATCGCGATCAGCGCGCTATCCATCTTGTTTTGCTTCTGATACACCGCTGACAAGATGTTCCACGGGCGCGGGTCGGTGCTCGAAAGCTGCAACGCGAGGCGCGCGTAGTAGATCGATGAATCGTTTTGGTCAGCGTTCATCGCTTGGATTGAGCGGTTGTAAATCTCGCTCGAAAACTGGTCGCGATACGGGCGCACGGTCGACGCGCAGTCGGGCGACATGCGTTCAACCGCGGTCACCGCAGAATCGATCGCGAGCAGCACATTCTGCGTGCCGTTCGGATTCGCGGTGAAGCCCATATCACCTCGCTTCATCACGTACGCCGCGTTGTCCCGCTTCAGCCATCCGGTATAGACGCGCATCAACAGAAACTGCCGACCGAGTTCGTTGTTGATCTTTTCCGGACTATCCGTCAGAACTTTTATGGCGTTACTCAGGTGCTTGGGTACTTCGTCAGCCTTGCGCGCTGCCGCGGCGGCGATCACGTACTGCTTGGCACCGTTGATCTGATACGGGCTGCCGTCGTTGATATCGCACTTCTTCGCCTGCGCGCTCATCGCGCCAGGTATCAAGAGCAGCAATGCCGAGGAGACGCGCGCCGCACGAGTTGTCATGTAACCCTTCATCCTTCTCTCCTGTCGAGTCGAGCAGCCGTCGGATCGCTCCGAACGCGTTGTGGTCTTCGGCAGCCAATATACCGGCTGATGTGAATCATGGTGCTCCCTTCTTGTCTATCCGCTGCGTCACCTACGAGCGATACGAGGCCCCGCTGCCCGTGTTAAACACCACCACCTCGGCATGGGTCGATATAGTGCCCTGGATCACGGAATCGCGCAGCACGGAGAGCGCGCAACCTCCCTCGGGCGCCGCATCGATACCTGTGGCGGTCGCGAGTCGCTTGGTCCAGTGTGCGATATCGGACTCGCACGCCGCGCTGGCGACGCCCTTGGTCTCGCGAAGCACCTTGAGCAACAGGCGATCACCCAACGGCGACGGCACTCGCAGTCCGGCCGCGTACGTCAGCGGATTAATCCACGGCTCTGCTTTCTCGTGTCCCGCTGCGAACGCCCGCGCGATAGGTGCACACCCTTCAGCCTGTGCCACCACGTAGCGGGGCTGCGCCGAGCCAGCAGGTAACCAGCCAGCTGCGATCATTTCATTTATCGCCTTCCAGATGCCTATTGTGCCTTCTCCGCCGCCAGTGGGATACACCACGACGTCAGGCAATCGCCAACCCAGCTGCTCGGCTAGTTCAAAGCCCATCGACTTCATTCCCTCGACGCGGTAAGGCTCGCGCAACGTGGACACGTTGAAGAAGCCGTGCTCGGCGGCGAACGCGAGCGCGAGCTTTCCGGCATCGCCAATATGCCCATCGATGCGCACGAGCGTTGCTCCCATGGCTTCAATGGTGTCGAGAATCGGACGCGGCGTGGTGCGCGGGGCGAACACTTGCACTGGTAGCCCCGCCGCGGCGCCGTACGCTGCCAAGGCCGCCCCAGCATTACCAGCGGTGGGAACGACTACTCCAGGTACGCCTGCACCGCGCGCGCGGGTCATTGCCGCACTCATACCGCGCGCTTTGAACGACGCCGTGGGGTTCTGCCCTTCGTCTTTAACCCATAGGCGGGCGACACCGATCTCCGCTGCCAACGCGGGTGACTCGATCATGGGAGTAAGCCCTTCGCCAAGCGACACGGGGGACTCGTGCGGCAACAGCGGCATCAATGCTCGATAGCGCCACGAATCCCAGCGATCTGCGAGCGTTCGGTCAAGCCGCGCGCCGTTTGCAAGCGCTGTGTACGACGCGAAGAGCGGCTGGCCACACGCGCCACAAACTGAAGCCTTTTCGATCGCGGCGGGTGTCGCGCAGGCCGAGCACGCCAGAGTCCACGAAGCTGTCGACGAAGTCACGTTGATTGTTCGGAGTCGGGAGGAGATGAGTCGACGTCCGTCGTTAACGGCGGCGTCGCGTTGTCATGATCAATTGGTACGCCCAGCGCGGTGAGGATTGCTCGCGCAGATCGCTCGGCGAATCCTGGCACGTCGGCAATTTCTGCAACCGTGGCTTGCTTCACGCGTTCGAGGCTGCCAAACGCATGTAACAGCGCACGCCGCTTGCTGGGTCCAACACCGGGGATTGCGAGCAGCTCTGACGTGAGCGTACGCGCAGCACGCTTTTGTCGCTGAAATGTAATCGCAAATCGATGCGCCTCATCGCGCGCCTGCTGCAACATGCGCAGCGCGGGCGAGCGCCGAGGGAGTCGAATCGGGTCGCTTCGACCTGGCAAAAATATCTCTTCATCACGCTTCGCGAGGCTGATCAACGCGATGCTATTAAGGCCAACTGACTCGAGCGCTGCACGCGCCGCACTCAGCTGCCCTTTGCCACCATCGATGACGACCAGATCCGGCAAGGGCTTCTGCTCGCTGATTCGTCGGGTAAAGTAGCGCGTCACGACCTCGTGCATCGACTTGAAGTCGTCGTTGCCGTCCATCACCGCGACTTTGAACTTTCGATACTCGGCGCGTTTCGGCCGCGCATTTTCGAACCACACGGCGCTGGCAACGACGTCGGTGCCCTGTGCGTGCGAAATATCAAAGCAGATCAGTGATCGCGGCACAATTTGCAATCCCAGCTCGCGCTGCAATTCGTACACGGGATCTGCCGCGCGTTCGTCGGCTTCGAGTGCGGCCAGTTTGAATTCTTCAAGCAGATGTCGCGCGTTTTGTTCCGCAAGATCCACCAGGGCGCGCCGCGGACCACGTTGCGGAATCCGAATCGTGGTTCCCGCCAGCGACGCTTCCAACAGTTCCCGATCGTCAAAGTCAAATGGCACGAGCAGTTCAGCGGCGCGCGCGTCCGCGATGCGATACCACTGCGAAAGACTCGCGCCGAGCACCGTGCCATCATCTTCATCGTCGGCGTGCTCAAGCAATCGATGATCGCGCGCGAGAAGTTTTCCACTGCGAATGCGCATCACGACCACGCACGCATCTTCGCCATCGCGCGCGTACCCCACGACGTCGCGATCCCCGCCTTCGACTTCCAAAACGACCGTCGGCTCTTCCATCTTTTCGAGATGCTTGAGCGCATCGCGCAATTCTCCGGCACGTTCGAAATCGAGTCGCTCTGATGCGGCCATCATCCGGTCACGCACATGTCGAACCACTTCGCTTGTTCGTCCGTCAAGAAACCACACGACTTCGTCGATCATTGCGCGATAGTCGGTCGCCGACTGATAACCGACGCACGGTGCCTGACAGCGCTTAATGAAGTAGTCGAGACACGGACGCTCGGGCGACTCCTTCGGGAGCGCATAATGGCAGCTGCGCACGGTAAAAATGCGTTTGACAACGTTGAGCGCGCGACGCATGCCGCCGACATCTGTGTATGGCCCAAAGTATCGCGCGCCGTCTTCAAGCACACGCCGTGTGACAAGCACGCGAGGAAACGGCTCCTGCACCGTCACCTTGATGTACGGATACGATTTGTCATCGCGCAGCGCGATGTTAAATCGGGGATGATGCTCTTTGATGAGCGTCGCTTCGAGAATCAGTGCGTGCGATTCGCTCGGCACAACAATCGTTTCAAGGTCGTGCGCCTTGCGAAGCAGACCTCGCGTCTTGGGGCTTGCCTCGTGATCGTGACTCCAATAGCTGCGCACACGCGAGCGAAGACGTTTCGCTTTGCCGACATACAGCACGGTGCCGTCGACGCCTTTCCACAGGTAGACCCCAGGGCCATCCGGCAGGTGCGGTAGCTTGACCGCGATGGCTGGAGGCATTCCGCGCGCAATCGCGGCACGGTACCACTCATCGTCGGGTACAGGTAGCGACGACAGCGATTGCTCGTGTGGACCCGACGCCTCGTTCACGCTGCTATCCGCGCGCGGTGACGTGCAGCAGCCGTGCCGCTTCGCGTGATCCCATCCACCACGCGAACGCGAGATAGCTTATGCCAAAGAGCGCGAGCACTGGTGGGCCACCCACCATCGGATGCCAATCGCGCACGAGCATTCGCACTGGCCATGCGAGTGCGGCTGCCGCGATAGACGCAATGACAATACGTCTCGATCCCAGCCACATCGTCGAGGTGTACAGCGGACCTAATCGCGCGCGCAGACCACGAATCAACACCGACAAGTTCACGAACGATCCCACCGAACTTCCGAATGCAATCGCCGCAGCGCCCCACACCGTGTGTCGCAGTGGATACGCACACGCGATCGAGGCTATCGCTGAAACGACTAAACTTGAAATCGATGCGCGGAGCGGCGTACGATAGTCTTGCAGTGCATAGTGCGCGGATGCTAACAGTTTGACCGAGGCGAAGCTGATCAATCCAATCGCAAATGCCGCGAGCACCAAATGCACCGCATGTTGATCACTTGCGCCAAAGCGCCCGTTGCGCAACAACAGCCCGACACACACATCGCCGTACACGATAAACACGGCCGCCGACGGCACGATGTAAAACAGAATGCGCTGCCAACCACCACGCAGGCGCTCGAGCAATACGTCGTGAGCACCAGTCGCGTCCCGTGAAAAATCCGGCAGCGACGATGCCGCAACGGACACGCCGAATAACGAGACCGGCAGGAGCGCGATCAAATTTGCGTAGTACATATTTGACGGCGCGCCCGACGGCAGATACGACGCAATTTGCAAATCGATCAGCGACGAGATCTGCACCACGCCAAGGGCAATAACCACAGGACCGATGTTGCGCAGGGTTTGCGTGACCCCCTCGGCCGCGCGATTGAGTGTTGGTCGTAGCGCGCCCTCCAGTCGAATCACCTCTGGAATTTGCGCAGCAACTTGTAGTGCC
This sequence comes from Gemmatimonadaceae bacterium, assembly GCA_025356185.1. Taxonomy (GTDB): domain Bacteria; phylum Gemmatimonadota; class Gemmatimonadetes; order Gemmatimonadales; family Gemmatimonadaceae; genus Gemmatimonas. Next base: position 1,728 of record JANXUN010000117.1, on the reverse strand, counting down.
GATCCCACTAGAGTTGCCCACGCCAGCCACCACGCCAGCTGCGCCATGGAGGTCGCCGCAGGGCCCCACCATAGCAGGAGCGCGATCTGCGCGATCGACCACAGCGCGGCACTTGCGTACGACCAGAAAAACTTGCGGTGCGAATTCTGCACGCCCAAGCACCACCCACTCAACACCATGAGCCCGGTCATCGGGAACAGCACTCGCGTGAGTCGCGTGGTGAGCTCGGTGCGCGCGGGATCAAAGCCAGGCGCAAAGACAGACGTGAGTATGGGTGCGGCAACCATACCGAGAATCGTCAAGATCGAAACGCCGGCGATGAGAAATCCCAGCACGGCGGCGGCGAGCGCCTTCGCGGCGCGCGCATCACCGCGCGCAAGCATACGTGAGTACACCGGCACAAACGACGCCGATAATGTGCCTTCCCCGAGCAAATTACGAACCGCGTTGGGAATCTTAAACGCCGCGTTGAACGCGTCCGCTTCGGCCGATGTCCCGAGGTAGCGTGCAAAGAGAGTAGTTCTCACCAAACCAAGCACTCTGCTCAGCAAGATGCCCGCAAACACCACCGTGGCGCTGCGCGAACTCGATGACTCCGGCGGCTCAGCCGCCGTTGACAAGGTCATCGACGTAGGTGCGCGCGTCGTTCCGCATCGCGTCGAGAATGTCCGTGCCGAATCGCACAAGCATCGGCAGCAGATTCAGTCGGCGCTCGGGCGAATCGCCGCCGGGACGTAGCGCCGCGCGCAGATAGGCCACGTCGCGCATGAGCGCAGTCTCGCGTCGCTTCACGCTCGATGTCACGCGTCGTTCGAATCGATCAAGTCGCGCACCGAGGTCGCTTGTCAGCCCGTCCACGACCGAATCCGCCAGCACGCCGTCCGAATCCTTCACGACGTTTCGCAACGCGCGCAGTTGTGTATCCACCGCAACACGTAAGCGGTCCAGTGCGTCGCTCAACGCCGGTTCCATTGCCCGACGTGCGGCCAAGGTTTCGGCAGCATGCGGATCTCGCAATGATGTATCCGTCAGCTCGAGACGGTCGCGAACTCGTTCTGCGCGCGTCTCAAGCACTTCTCCGGACCAACGCGGTACCGCAAGTGGCACGTCGAGCGATAGTGCGCCAGCAATCGGCGCGACCTGTGCAAAGTAGGCGTACTCACCCGGGCCCGCGTGATATGCGACTGTCGGCAGTAGTGCACGTTCGATCACCGGCCGCAGCACGACGTTCGATCCCAACGAGCCGATATCCGCTTCGCGCAATACTCGCGCCGCATCAGCAATCGGTACGCGTGCACGCACGCGTTCACGCCCGGTCGCACTCACCTGCGTGCGAAACACCAGCGAGAGATCCGGAACCACGTCGACTTGCGGAGCGTAGCCCGCGTCCTCAATCTGTTTCGTACGCGCGGTCAACGCGTCGTGCACCGCTCCCGCGTGTTGCAACGCCGAGCGCACGATCGGGTCGGCCGTTGCGCGCAACGCAGGGTGCGCCGCATCGAGCACAGCAATGCCGAGTGGTTCGAGCAACGCGCGCAGCAGCTGCACGTAAGCCGCACCAACGGTGGCATGCGGGACGTACGCGTGTTCTACGAGCGCGAGAATGGAGTCGTGTGCCACCGATCCACAGTTCTCGCGTAATGCGCGCAGTAGCGCGTCCATAGGTCCCAGTACAACGTCGGACATCGCAATACCATCTGTTGCCGGACCGTTCATGGTCAGCTGGAG
>JANXUN010000416.1 GCA_025356185.1 Gemmatimonadaceae bacterium | reverse complement strand
CTCGTCGAGCACCGCCGTCAGTGCCGCGCGCGATTCGTGAATCGGATGTCCTGACGCAAACAGATGACAGGTATCGAGACCGTAGCCCGTTCTCGCGCGCTCCTTGGCAGGAATGCCGTGCAACATCGCCGCGACCTCGTCGGCCGTGCGCCCCACAGTCGTGCCGGCGCCCGCCGGGTTCTCGATGAGTAGACGCGTGTGCGTTGTCGGTACCGCGGCGAGCGCGCGACGCATCGCCTCGCTCACGCGTTCGATCGCCGCGTCGCGGTCACCGTCGGTCGCTGCGCCAGGGTGAAAACATGCGCCGCCGACGCCGAGTGCAGTCGCACGATCCAACTCTTTCGCGAGGCCACCCGCGGCGCGGGCCCACTTTTCCGGATCGGGTGTCGCACAGTTCAGCACGTACGCAGAATGCACAATCACGTGCTCGGCGCGAATGCCCGCAGCGTCGAGCGCCTCGCGAAAGCGTTTTACCCGATCGGGTTTGACGCTGATTTTATCGTTGTAAAACTTGGGAACCGCGCTAAAAATCTGCAGCGCTTGCATGCCGCCGCGACCCGCGCGCTTCGCCGCCATCGGGATGCCGCCGTTGTCGACGCAGTGGGAGCCGATGAGGAGTTTGGACATCGATGAAGTACCGGGTCTGGAAGCTGGAAACTGGTGCAGTGAAGATCTGGCAACGGCAACAGCTGACCGGCGACAACGTACCTATTTCACAATGGCCCTGCGCATGCGAAACATCGGCTCGCCCGCGCCCGCCGGCATCTCGCTCCACCCAGTCACAATCGCACGGCCACGAACCACCACGTACGGATCGTGCGCGATCGTCGTGGTACCGCTCGCGATCAATCGAGCGTCAAACAGGTGACCGGCGCTGCGCGAGACGGCTATCGCGACGCGTGGCTTTGCACTCGCGCTGTTGGGATCTTCGTACGCGACCGCAATCAGGTTCCCTGACGCGGCGACTCGCGCTGCCCCCATCCGCTCTCCGTAAATGATTGCGCTCGGCGTTTCAAAGCCTGCACGCGGATCCATCTGGTGCGCGTAAAAAACGCCGGGTCCTTCGGGACCAACCATCGAATACGCGACATGCACGTACCCCAGCATATCATCCACCACCACGCTCGGCGCAGGGCGCGCGCAGCCGGCGGCACCATACTCCGCCGCGCGCGCGCCGTCAGGACCTTGGTCAAGCGAATCAACGATGATCGGTCCGCGCCACGCGCCCAAGGTGCCCTGCGCAACGCTCGTATCGCGCCACGCCGCCACCAGCCAAACACGATTGCGCTGGCGATGCGACCACCACACCGCAACGCGACCACGTCCTGGCGACAGCGCCACACGTAGCGACCGTGCGCACCGCTGCGCATCTCGCGGCGCATCGTCGGCGCCGAGCGCGCTGTCGGGCGCCGTAGTCATCGGTGCCATCGGCGCAACTACGGCATTCGGCACGCTGTCGTTCGCTGCCGGCATCGCGATCAGTGCGCCCGCGAGCATCGTGTTTGCCCCCGCTTCGCGCATCAGATCCTGCACAAGCAGAAACTCCGCTTGCGGCGTCCCATCTTGCAGGGTGGTGTCGAGCGGAACGACGGGAGGATGCGCGAGCGGTGAGGGCGCGCCCGTGGCCGTCGCCTCGGAATCCAGCCATACGGCGTTCGGCTTGTCGCACGCCGCGAAGGTCAGTGCCAGACCCACGACACACGCGCGACGCGTACCAAAGACGCGGAAGAATTCGGCCATACGCGAAGGCTACTACACCGCGCTAGCTTACGCTCGTCCGACGCGAGTCCGCCGTCGAACTTATTCCTCAAATACTTGGAGCTTGCTGATGTCTTTCGCCGCGTTTGACGGTACCCGTCGCGTACCGTCTGCCGTTAACGAGCCGGTGCGCTCGTATGCGCCCCACTCCCCCGAACGCGCGTCGCTCAAGCGCCGTATCGCGGCAATGGAAGCCGAGCGGGTCGAGATTCCGATTGTGATCGGCGGAATGCGCATTCACACCGGTGACGTTGGAACGGTGACCATGCCGTGCGATCATCGGCATGTGCTTGCGACGTTTCACAAGGCGACGCCCGCGCTGGTGCAGCAAGCGATCGATGCGTGCGCGATCGCGCACAAAGAATGGTCAAGCTGGCGCTGGGAAGATCGCGCAGCCGTGTTTTTGCGAGCGGCCGAGCTGCTCACCACGACGTGGCGTGACACGCTGCTTGCCGCAACGATGTTGGGACAAGCGAAGACCGTCCATCAGGCGGAAATTGACGCCGCGGCTGAACTGATCGATTTCTGGCGCTTTAACGTGCAGTTCGCGCAGGAGTTATACGCGGAGCAACCGCTGTCAGACCACTCGATGTGGAACCAGCTCGAGTATCGGCCGCTCGAAGGCTTCGTGTATGCGGTGACGCCGTTCAACTTCACCGCGATCGGCGGCAATTTGCCTACGGCGCCGGCGCTGATGGGGAACACCGTGCTGTGGAAGCCGGGCGCGACAGCGATGCTCTCGGCATGGTACATCATGCAGCTCCTTGAAGAAGCGGGATTGCCGCCAGGCGTCATCAACTTTGTGCCGGGCGATGCGAGCACTATTTCCGACGTCGCACTGACGCACAAGGATTTGGCTGGCGTGCACTTTACGGGATCGACCGGCGTGTTCAACAGCATGTGGTCGACGATCGGCAAGAACATGGGCCGCTATCGCTCGTATCCACGCATCGTCGGCGAAACAGGCGGCAAAGACTTTATTGTCGCGCATAAGAGCGCAGATCCTCAGGCGCTGGCCGTGGGCATTGTGCGCGGCGCGTTTGAGTACCAGGGGCAAAAGTGTTCGGCTGCGAGCCGCGCGTACGTGCCCAAGTCCATGTGGCCCGATGTGAAGTCGCGCTGCATCGCGATGATGAAAGAGATGAAACAGGGTGACGTGCGCGACTTCGGCAACTTTGTCGCTGCGGTAATCGACAAAAAAGCGTTTGATCGCATCAGTGGGTATTTGGATGATGCAAAAAAATCCGCAATGATTGTCGCTGGCGGTGGCTACGATGGGTCAAAGGGGTGGTTCATCGAGCCGACGATTGTCGAGACCAACGATCCTGCGCATCGCATGTTGTGCGAAGAAATCTTTGGCCCGGTGATGACCGTGCATCCGTACGACGACGATCACTACAGCGACATTCTCAAGACGGTCGATGCGACATCGCCCTACGCACTTACGGGCGCCGTCTTTGCGCGTGATCGCATGGCGGTGCGCGAAGCCAACGCCGCGCTTCGTCAGTCGGCTGGCAATTTCTATATCAACGACAAACCAACAGGTGCGGTCGTTGGTCAGCAGCCGTTTGGTGGTGCGCGTGGGTCGGGCACGAACGACAAAGCCGGTTCCAAAATGAACCTCATGCGTTGGACCAGCGCACGCACGATCAAGGAAACGTTTTCAAGCCCGCTTGCGTGGCACTATCCGTTTTTGGGAGCGGAGTAATCAGCGTGCGCACGCTTCACTACGTCACCGCAGACGTATTTACCACTGCGCCATTCACCGGCAATCCGCTTGCTGTCGTGTTTGGCGCAGATGGTTTACCAACGGAAACGCTGCAAGCAATCACGCGTGAGTTTAACTACTCCGAGACCGCGTTCGTTTTTCCTGCGACCGATGCATCGCACACGCGTCGCGTGCGCATTTTTACGCCCGAAGAAGAACTGCCGTTTGCGGGACATCCTACGGTTGGCACCGCGCACGCGCTTGTCGCGCTTGGCGAGGTGCCAGCGCACGGTGATGAAGTCACCGTCGTACTTGGCGAAGGGGTTGGGCCGGTTGCCGTGCGGGTGCGATTGAAAGATGGAGTACCGGTGGATGCACAGCTGACCACCGCGCAGTTGCCCGATGAGCGGACGATCACGCCGACGATCGAACAGCTGGCCGAAGTGCTGTCGCTTGCGCCGAGCGACTTTATCGGCGGCGCGCACAGCCCGAGTGCGGTGAGTTGTGGCATTCCGTGGTTGATGGTGCCGCTTGCATCGGTAAATGCTGTTGCGCGCGCACGCGTCCGCATGGAATCGTGGGAACGACATGTAAAAGGTCAGTGGGGCTCGTGGCCCTTTGTCTTTGCGATGACGAATGGTGTGAATGACGATGCGGCACCGTTGCACGTGCACGGCGTAGACATTCGTTCACGATCGTTTCTTCCTGGTGCGGCAGTGCCTGAAGATCCAGCGACAGGATCGGCGAACGCGTGCTTAGCAGGCTATCTCGCAGCACGTACGCCGCGCGATGGGGTGTTGACGTGGGAAGTGGCGCAAGGCGTCGAGATGGGACGCGCGAGTCGGCTCTCGATCGAAGCGTCAAAGCACAACGGCGTGATTGATGCGATCCGCGTGGGTGGGTCGACGGTGCTCATAAATGATGGGCACATGACGCTGCGCTGAGCCGGCGTGCTGGTCACTGGCAACTGGTGCTGGTAAGAACTGGTGGCTGATAACTGAACCCTCGAAACAGTGAACTTTGGTGAACTGGCCAGCATCTTGACGCGATGCCGGAAGAGTTCAACCAAAGTTCACAGTTTCGAGGGTTGAGTTGCCAGTTGCCAGTTCTTACCTGCCCCAGTTTCGAGCTTACAGCGTAGCCACCGAATCTCCGAAGCGATCGCTCGCCCCATTTGCGCGAATCCTCGGTTTGGGAAATTATGCAATGTAACTGCATGATTATCCACCGCTCAGGGAGAGGCGATGAGAGCTGGTACCGACCGACGCGGCACGCTGGACGACACCACCACCGGCGCCCCCTACGCTCCACGCGACGCGTGCGGCGTGGGATTTATTGCCCGACAGAGCGGTGAGCGTACGCACGAAGTGGTGCAGCTCGCGCTGGCCGCGACCGCACGTCTCGCCCATCGCGGGGCGTCGGCAACGGATAGCAGCGCAGACGGCGCTGGTCTGCTGACGCAAATTCCGCGACGCTTTCTCGTGCTCGCGGCCTCGCGCTTGGGCATTCACGTTGCGGCCGACGCGACCATCGCCGTCGGCATGTGCTTTCTCCCCGTTGAGCCGAAAGCGACGGCCAGCGCCTTCGCACTCGACCAGGGCTGGCGTCGGCACTACCGAGAGCAATGATCGCGGCGCAGTGAAGCTGAGAACGCTTACAGCGGCGCTTCCAGATAAATATCCGTCCGCCATCTCTTGCTCGGATACAACCCGTGCGAGAGATCGATCCGAAACAGTCCATCCAAGAATCCCATTCCGACGCCCACGCCACGCATCGGTTGAATTTTACTGAACTCCGTGCGCTTGCCCGCCCAGCCGACATCAAAAAACAACACCGGACGAAACCCTCCGCTGCGCGTGCCGACTTCCGCGCGCGTCAACCAGTACGCATCACCGGACTGCGTTCCTGCAATCTGACCGCGCACTGTGCGCAGTCCACCCATGTACCACAGTTTTTGCACGGGTAACCGTCCAAGCGAATTACCGATACTGCCGGTCAGTGCCGCCGCCACCACGCCAATGGGTCGCGTCACGATGCCTTCGAGCGACGCTCGCGCGTATTCGAAGGTTCCGGTCGCTGCTTCCATGCGACCAATTGTCAGTAAGCGAAAGCCCTGCGGATCGTTGCCGTACGCGTGCATCCATGCCGCGTTCACGCCCGTGAGCGAGACTGGCTCCGACAAGATGTTGCGCTGAAATCGGTGGTTCGCGAATACTTTGGCCAGTGAGAACGTGTTGACCACGTTTGAGTCGGCCGCCGTCCATTCGTGTTCGACAAAGAGTTTGTATTCCAGCGAGCCGTGACGCTGCTCGCGCTTTTCGCCGAGCTCTGCTCCAAACGCGCGATAGTAGAACCCTTCATCGCGTCCATACAGCAGTGCCGGCAACGAAGGTCCAAGCGTGAGCGCACCGCTCCACTCGGGATTGCTGGCCACCAGTCGATGAAAGATTGTAGCGGTGACCGTGCGCAGGCTGTTCGTACGCGCCAGCGACAATTCACCGTTCACATGCTTGTCGGCATGTCCAATACGACCAACCGCAGAGAGCGTGTAACCAGCGCCGAGAACTTCCGTCGCTAGTACCCCCAGTGACAATCCTTCAACGCGATTGTAGCGCCACAGATCGGCGCCGGTACGAATCGTTGGTTTTTGCGGTGCGAACGCGGGTTGCAGTCCCATGTCGAGCGACGCCAGCAGTTCATCGCGGCTCTTGATGTCAAAGAGTTCTTCGTCGCTGGCATAGGCCGGTGGCAACACCGCCGATGTCGCCAACTTGGCTGGGTCACACGGCATGGCGTACGCAATACGCAGCGCACCTTCATAACGCGATTCCATGCGCGTATACACCGAATCTTTGCTGCACTGCGCGCGTTGCGACATCGAAAGTCGGCGCATGATTCCCGTGTCGCCACGCGCGATGCGTGCGCTGTCCGCGCTGGCACGCCGTGGGACGGCACTACTGGTGTTGCCGCTGCCCCCACCGACGGAGATGTTCACGTTGCGACGCTCGTTGTCAGAACTGGTGGCGTCGCGCGCCACCTTTTCGGCGGCCGCATTCACCGCCGCCTGTTCGGCGGCCCCATTCACCGCCGCCTGTTCGGCGGCGGCAACCAGCGCTCGGGCGGCCGGGGTCGGTGGCTGTGGAACCGGCGCTAAATAGAAATCGCCGTTCACATCTTCGTAGGTGTACTTCTCTTCCATGGTAAAGGGCGCGCGCATGAATCCCATCTGCGCGGACGCGGTCGCGCTGTTCATGCGCGGCAGCCAAAAGCGGCCTTGATACAAACCGTATTCGACAGTGATGCCGTCGAGCTTTGCATGTGCCGGGCGCATCGTCGCCGACACCCACGCCGGTACATCGTCGTCGTTGCTGTTCTTGTTATTGCGCGCACGCGCTTCTGCGAGCCGCGCACGAGACGCGGAGTCTTTCATATACAAATCGTGTGGCAACCGCTCACGCGCGATCGAATCGCGCACAACGAGCGTTTCTTTATTCTCCTGCACGCTGAGTTTGTTTTCTTTCGACGCCACGTCCCAGATGTCGAATTCGACGGACATGCGATAGGCCGCGCGCACAAGCTGCCCGCCATCGCGGTCAAACCAGAACGAGCCCACAAACAATTTCCAGTCGGGACGACGCGCGGTGATGCGCAGTTCGCGAATGTGAATGACGCGCCCACCTTCGATCTTAATGTCGACCGAGTCGCCGGTTTCATAGCGATAGTAGTATTCAGCGCCGCGCGCGAGCGGATGGATCATGTCGCGTTCGTCGACGTCCGTCTTCACCATGCCAAAGTTTGACGACGGCAACCACAGTGACTCGCGCCCTGGGAAGTACGGAATGCTCACAGCGCTCACCATGTCGCCGTCAACTTGGTCGGCCATGGGAACCGTCATGCGCGATCCGATGGGCGTCACCCACACGCCGACGCCACGCTT
>JANXUN010000296.1 GCA_025356185.1 Gemmatimonadaceae bacterium | reverse complement strand
CAACTCTTCATCGGGTACGTCGAGGGGTGGCGCGCTGACATCGGGCAGCGCGACGCCACATCGCGTACATGTTGCCGCGGCAGCCCGATTCCAGGTCCCGCATTCAGGACAGAACATCGACGCGAGGTTTGGGAGAAAGGGCGAGAATACGGCTAAGTATAGTGACGCACCACGTTGGGCGACCGCATCACAATAACGCAGTAAGGTGCACAAGTACGGCCTGCGCCACCGCCTCCGGCGCGTAGCCGCCCTCGAGTGCGCTGACGAGTCGTCCACCACACCAGTGCGCCGCACGCGCGACTAGTTCACTCGTCAGCGTGAGGATCTCGCCATTGGTGAGGGTGAATCCACCCAATGGGTCGCCCAGTAGGCAGTCAAACCCGGCACTGATCAGCACGAGATCTGGCGTACAGTCGGTCGTGGCTTCGTCAACCGCACGCAGCAATGCCTGAACATACGCCGCCGGATCGAGACCGGCTGCCATCGGTACGTTCCAAATGTTGCCGTGTGGGCCGCGGTCGCTGGCGGCACCGGTTCCGGGATACCACGGCCATTGATGCATCGACACCATGCGAATGCGCGGGTCATGTTGCACGAGTGCCTGCGTGCCGTTGCCGTGATGCACATCCCAATCCACGATGAGCACGCGTCGACACGCGTGTTGCATCATGGCGTAGTGCGCAGCGATGGCAACGTTGCCGAACAGGCAAAATCCCATCGAGCGATCTCGCACCGCGTGATGGCCCGGTGGACGCACCGCTGCGAAGCTGCGCAGCGCGCGTCCGTCAAATGCCATGTCAACGGCGTCCAGCACGCATCCAACGGAGGCAATGGCCGCATCCCACGAGCCCGCGCTCACAACGGTGTCCGGATCGATGCGACCGCCGCCCGACGCGACAAACGCGGCAACACGCTCGATGTACGCGCGATCGTGCGCGAGTGCAAGCTCTTCGCGCGTGGCGTGCCGCCCCTCGTGCTGTTGCAACAATTCGTACAGAGCGAAATCGTTGCGCATCGCACGGGCAATCGCGCGCAATCGGCCGACGTGTTCGGGGTGTTCCCACCCTGTGTCGTGTCGACCGCAATCGGAGTGCGAGATGTAGGCGACCGATGTCATGACCGCTCGATTCCGTTCATCATGGTGCTCCGCGCAGTCGACGCAGCGCCCACTCGATCAGCAGCGCACACATCGCGACCGTAAGAATTAGCCACGTCGGCGGCATCATGCTGCGCGAGCTATCTACAAGCGCTGCACTATCGCGCACCGCGGGCCCGAGTCTCGCGATCAGATCGGCGACCGGCGCTGCATCGCCCGGCCACACATGAACGGTCGACGCATCGCGCGCGCCAGCGACCGACGTATCGGTCGCCGCAGCAACCGCGCCGACGACGCCGTTCCACCAGCGACGATGATCATCGATCGATGCGTCCGCGCCTTCCATTCGCCAATGCCACATCGCGCGATAGCCACTCGCGATCACGCGCCCGATACCTCGCCGCGCAACAAGCACCGATACCGCGCCGACATCGCGTTCAAGGACGACCGCGGGTGCGGTTGCGATCAGTCGAATAGTGGATAGTCCGCGCTTTGGCGTGTCGGTAAGCAGTGCGCCCGCAATTGGCGTTCGCTGGCCATTTGTGCGCACACCAGCGATTCGCGCGAGCGCGTGATCTTGCAGCGCGTCGCCGGCAATGACGACACCGCCTCCTTGCGCGAGAAACGTCTCAAGCACTCGTGACGCAACGACACCACTATCGAGCACGACGACTGCAGAATAGTGCGACGTGTCAGCGATCGTGGGCGCACCAATATTCATGCGCGCTTTCGGCGCGAGCGACAGCGCGCCGTCGACGTGCCATCCCGACTCTTCGAGCGCTGCCGTCGTAAATTTTGCATCCCAGCCCGGGTGTGCGAATAGCAATACGCCACGAACGCGTGGTGCCGACGGAATCGCGAGCGTGGCCATCGCACGCACAGACCCGCCGCTCGCATATACCGCACGCACGGGCGATCGGACACGTGTCGCGCGCAGCGTGATTGCCGGATTGGGTGCCCGCATCGAATCCAAAACGCCGCCGACGTCGCGAACTGTCAACGCGTCTGACACCGACGAACGCTGAGCACTCGGTGTCGCCGCCGCAGCGAGCATCACCGATGGTTGCGGTGTTGCGTCGATCATCGCTTGCGCCGCCATCGCGTGCACGCCGGTCGAATCGACCCAGTGCAAACGAATCCCAGCATCGCGGGCGGCCGCCAAGACCGCGCGCACGTCATGCGATGGCACCGTCGCAAGCCGAGCCACAACACCGGTTGTTGCGACGCGCTCCGGCAGAGCCTCACCGCCCGACGCATTCACGTTCGCAACGATGGCGCGAGAAAGTTCGCGCGCGCATCAGGCAGGCGCGGATTGGTCTTTTGCAG
>JANXUN010000292.1 GCA_025356185.1 Gemmatimonadaceae bacterium | reverse complement strand
CGGCACGCTTTCAAGCCCGGTTGATATCGCTCGTTGATGCACTCCTGGTGTTTGGCGAGCAGGGGCTCACGCCGTTCCTGCTGGACGGCCAAGCCGTTGTTCTTGAGGACTACGTCGCCGTGCGTCCAGAGAGGCAGTCCGCGCTCATGGCGGCGCTCGCGAGTGGTGCGCTCGAGGCGGGACCGTGGTACGTGCTGGGCGACAATCTGATTCCGTCGGGCGAGGCGCTCATTCGGAATCTCGAGGCGGGTCGTCGTATACTTGCGACATTTGGTGCGAATGCACCAAATGTGGCTTACTGCCCCGACACGTTCGGACATCCGGCGGCATTGCCCATGCTCGCGCAGGGCTTTGGGTGTGACGTCGCGATTGTGTGGCGCGGATTTGGTGGCGCCAGCTTTCCGTCGGTAGACACGGCGTGGTGGGACGCACCTGACAAGAGTCGCGTACTGATGTTTCACCTTCCGCCAGACGGCTACGAGTTTGGCAGCGCACTGCCGGAGACGTCCGCGGCGGCGCGTGAACGGTGGTTGTCCATGCACGACGCGCTATCAGCGCGCAATCGTACCGGTGTGTCGCTCGTGTTGAGCGGCGCTGACCATCATGCGGCCGCGCCAAATTTTGCGACGGCGCTGACTGCGCTCGAGGACGCAGCGCAAGGCACGACGATTGTGCGCACCGGGCTGCGTAACGCTGCGCGTGGTGTGCACGAGGCGGTGGCGGCGCTCTCGGAGCGCAACGCATCGCTCGCGCTCCCCGTTGTGAAGGGAGAGTTACGCGATTCGTACGGATACACCTGGACGCTGCAGGGGACGTTCGCGACGCGTGCACATCAAAAACGTACAAACGCGCGACTCGAGCGCGCATTGCTTCGCGACGTCGAACCGCTGATGGCCCTTGCGTGGCTGCACGGTGGTGCGCGCGCACACGAACAGTCGCGTGATGGTTCGCTCACCCTCGCGCAGTTGCCTGCGTTGTTGCAGCACGCCTGGCGCACACTGTTGCGCACGCATCCGCATGACACACTGTGCGGCTGTTCGCACGACGACGTCGCCATGGCGATGGATGCGCGACAACGTCGCGTCGCGGCACTTGCGTTAGAATTGCGCGAGTCGGCAATGGCGCTGTCACTCACGCACGACGGCGTGCGTGCGAGAGCCGGTGTCGTGCGCGACGATTCACTGCTTGTCGTGCGTAATCGAAGTAGTCGCGCGCGCGGCGGTGTCGCCGAGATCCGACTTGTCGACACGCTTGCGCGAGTACGAGTTGGACCTGCGAGCGCGGCCGATACTGTAGCGACTCACGCGGTGTCGCCACGCGCTGTATCGTCAGTCGCGGGATGCGCGACGCAGATGGGCACGTCACGCGTGATGCACCGTCGGCGCGAATCTCCGCAACACTACCCAGAAAACCATCTCACGCGCGAACATTTAGTACTCGCCTGGGTGCCCGAAATTCCGCCGTTCGGCGTACGCGTGCTTGGCGTCGACGTGTCGAATGCCGGTGAGCCGATCGGCGACGCGTTGCGTGCGAACGAGCACAGCGTGCCTCCACCCCAAGTAACCGCGCGAGAAATTAGCGGGCGCGTCGAGATCTCCAACGGGCGCCTAACAGTCGTCGCGTCTCCGGATGGCGTCGCGCTGATGGACGGCGAACGATTGCTCGAACGCGTCCTGACGGTGGAAACGGTTGCGGATGAAGGTGATAGCTATACACCGTCGTTGCGCGGCAAGGCGTTGCCGCTGCGGCTGGTGTCCGTACGACTTGGCGCGACAGGGCCGTTGCGGGCAGCCGTGCACCTCACGTGGCTCTGGCGCGAAGCGCGCGAACGCATTCGTGTGCGCACAACACTCATCGTCGACGCTGGCGCAGGGCACCTGCGATGCGATGTGAAAGGAACGAATGCGCGTCGCAATCACCGACTGCAACTCGTGTGGCACGTCGATGTGCGCGCTGATCACATCGTGGCCGACGCCGCATTTGGTCCCGTGCTGCGCACGCCAGTCACCACAACGTCCGACGCGAAGCCGTTCGAATTACCGCCGGACACCATGCCGATGCATCGATGGGTCGCGATATCCGACGCGCAACGCGGTGCAACCATGTTCTCGGATGGATTGGCCGAAGCGCACGCGTCGCACCAGCGACTCGCTGTGACGTTGGTGCGCGCGATCGGTCAACTCTCACGCAACGATCTTCCCGAGCGTCCCGGACATGCCGGTTGGCCGACCGACATTCCGCGCGCGCAGTGTCGAGGACCGTTTGGTGCCCGACTGGGCCTCATGTTGCACGGCGAGTGGAACGATGCCATCCTTGCACGTGCTGAGCGAACCGCCGACGATCTACTGCTGCCACTTACCGGCGAATCGTGGAGCGATCTGGCGGGTGATCCGCGCACAGCGAGTGGGCCGCAGTTAAACGGTGAGGGGTTGATCGTGTCCGCGGTCACGCTTAGCGAAGACGGTACCGAGCTGGTGCTGCGCGCGCTCAACGTGACCGATTCGAGTACGACGGGCGCGTGGACGTTGCCCAGCGACGAGCGCGTCGAATGGTGCACCTCGCGGCTTGACGGCGAGTCGCAATCGACTTGGATAACTACCAACGGCGAGATCGCTTTCGCGGTCGCCGCTCGTGCCGTCGTTACTCACCGCGTTCGAAGAAGCGCACAATAACAGACTGACGGCGCGCACTGTACAGAGAGAGGGCGCGCACTTTCAGACGCGCTAATGCAGCATGGTCTTTCGTGCGTCCGTCGTGAGCGCATCGCCAATAAGTGTGCAAGCAACCACCGTGACGATCAGTAACACACCTGGTGCCAACGCGATCCATGGCGCAACCAGCAACCACTCGCGTCCGCCGGCGATCATGTTCCCCCAGCTGGGCGCTGGCGGTTGAATGCCCAGTCCCAAAAATGACAAACCGCTTTCAAGCAAAATCGCGTTGCCAATCCCCAATGTGATCGCCACACTCGTGCTGCCCATCGCATTCGGAAGCACGTGACGCCACAGCAACCGACGGTTGGGAACTCCCAACGCTGACGCGCCTTCAACAAACGGAAGCACGCGCACGCGCAACACGTCGGCGCGCACCAAGCGCATAACCGACATCCACCCCGTCAACGCGAGCACCGTGATAACGACGGAGAGGCCAGGTCCCCACAAAGCGGCAGTCACGAGAAGCAGGACGAGTCGTGGAACCGCTAACAGCGCGTCGCTCACCGCGAGCACCGCGCGTTCGACTGCGCCGCGACGCCACGCGGCGAGTGCGCCCAGCAGCACGCCAATACTTGCCGCGAGCAGCGATCCAACTACGCCAACACCGAGCGAAATACGCGCTGCGAGCCACAGCCGCACCGTGATGTCGCGACCAAACGCATCAGTGCCCAACACGTGCCAACTGCCTAAACCGTCGCGTGAAAACGGAGGCGTCAGACGGCGCGCGAGCACATCAGCGATCGCGTTGGGATCGCGCGCGGAAAGCCATGGTCCTACAATCGCCAGCAGCGCAAGTGCCGCAAGCAGCGAGACGCCCCACAGCATGCGGCGATCCCGCTTCGTCGATGCTGCTGATACGTCGTGAGATACTCTCGTAGGCAATTTGCTCATCCGCCCGAACTCGGACGCAACGCACTGCGCTGACGCGGATCGCTGTACGTCAACGCAACATCCGCAATCACATTTGCGCCAATCACCGCCGTCGCATACAACACGGTCAATCCCAACACCACTGGATAATCTCGCGCAGCGATCGCAGATAACATTGTGCGACCGAGTCCGGGCCACGCGAACACTTGCTCAACAAAAACCGACCCCGCGATGATACCCGGTAACATCAGTCCGCCCAGCACAATCAGCGGCGTGAGCGCCAGTCGCAACACGTACCGACGCTCAATGCGCGCTCGCGTCAGCCCGCGTGAGGCCGCCGCGGCAACGTGCGGTGCCAGTGATGCATCGCGCAACGATTGTCGTGCGAATCGCGCGACGCCAGCCGCGCCGGGTACCGACAACACCAGCAGCGGCAACAACGCGTGACGCGCGATATCACGCCACCAGTCAAATCCGGTGGCGAGGCCTGCTGGAGACTCTACGCCAAACGCCGGCAGTCGCATCCACATCGGTGCGCCCAACGCCGATGCTCCCGACGTTGCCGCAATCACAAGCGCCAGCGCCAGCCAAAAGCTCGGCGCCGCATACACCACGGTGCTCAGCACAGAAAGCGTGGTGTCCGATCGTGAACGAGCGCGAAGCGCCTGCCAGCCACCAAGCAGCGTACCAAACACAAAGCTCAACGCCAGCGACGTAACGCCGAGAAACAGCGAGACCGGCAATGCCTCGATGATGATCGCGCTCACTGGGCGCGCCGAGGCGAAACTGCGGCCAAAATCTCCGTGCAGCAGAGCGAGCATCCATCGCGCATATTGCGTCAGCCATGACGCATCGAGCCCCAACAGCGCGCGCTGACGTGCGACGTCGTCGACAGGTGCTGTCGGCGACACAAGAAACGTCGCCGCATCACCCGGCGCGAGATGAATGAGCGCGAAGGTGAGCGTCGTGACGAGCCACAGCAGCAGCACGGCGTCGAGCGAGCGAGTTATGAGGCGGCGCACGCGAGGATGATGCCGACGGAATCGCTCGCGTCAACCCGTGCAGCCACTTTCGTGCGAAAAGTCAGCCGACTGGTCCTCCAGACAATCAGTCGCCTCTCCGCCGCGACGGTTGCAGTCGCGGCCTGCGTGCTCGCGACCAGCGCGTGTGGCAGCGCGCCACGGGACGCGTCGACGATTGTGATGGCGTCAGGCACAGATCTTGAGTCGGGAAACCCGCTCATCACGATTCACTCGCTGACGCGCCAAATACAGCGGCATGCGCTGTTCGTCACGTTAGTGAAGTTCGATTCGACGCTGCAACCTACGCCGTACTTTGCAAGAACGTGGACGTGGAGCAGCGACCGTCGCGTACTCTCCATGTCGCTACTTCGCGGACTCGCATGGCACGATGGCGTGCCGACAACTGCCGCCGATGTGCAGTTCACCTTCGCCGCCGTGAAAGATCCGGCCGTTGGATCGCCACGAGCGGGTGACTTTGCATCGCTCGACTCGACGCACATTGTCAACGACACGGCTATACAGTTGTATTTTCGCATATCTCAAGTTGAACTGCCGAATGTGCTCGCCGAGTTGCCGCTGGTGCCGAAACATCTGCTGGACTCGGTGCCTCGTGCGACCTGGCGCAGTGCCACGTTTTCGCGCACGCCAGTTGGAAACGGCCCGTTTGCATTTGTTGACCGGATACCCGGCAGGCGTTGGCGCTTTGCGCGCAACGTGGCATTTCCGTTAGCCATGGGCGGGCCGCCGTCAGCGCAACAGATTGTCGTCGCCGTGGTGGACGAAGCTGCAACAAAATTCGCGGGGTTGGTGAGTGGAGAGCTCGACATCGCGGGCGTGTCGCCGTCAATGGCTCGACTTGTCGTCGCCGATCCAACCTTGCAGTTGCTCACGCCGCCCGCACTCTTTAGCAACGTGTTGGCGTTCAACGTCACGAAGGCGCCGTTAAACGACGTTCGTATTCGGCGCGCCATCGCGCTCTCAATTGATCGCCAGCGCATTGTGCAGGCGGCAGTTGCGGGGTTCGCCACGCCAAGTAGCAGTGCAATTCCGCCCGGGCTGCCCATGTCGCGCGACGCCGCGCCGATTGTCGACACACTGCAGGCCGATCGATTGCTCGACTCAGCCGGATGGGTGCGCCGCGCAAAGGGCATGCGCGCACGTGCGGGTGTTTCTCTCCGACTTGAACTGCTCACCGTCGGCAGCGGTGATATGGCGATCGAGCAACTGGTGCAGTCCGACCTTGCTGCGCGCGGAATCGCCATCCGCATTCGCGTGGCCGATCAAGCGACGTTCTTAAGTACGGTTCGCGCTCGTGACAAAC
>JANXUN010000288.1 GCA_025356185.1 Gemmatimonadaceae bacterium | reverse complement strand
AGTAGCCGAAAGTTTTTTGCGAGGAGATGGTCCAGCAACTGACTACCACGGATGAAAAGCGGATTTGACGGATAGGAACAGATTAAAACAACAACAGTTGTTTGATCCGTTTTTATCCGTCAAATCCGCTTTTTATCCGTGGTAGTCAGTTGCTGCTTTTAACGCTTTACCACCCAGGATTCTGCTTCAGCTTCGGATTCAAGTCGATCGCGCGCTGTGGAATCGGCATGAGCTTGTACTTATCCGGAATCGGGCCGCCGTTAAACTTGGGAAACTTGCTGCTTGAAGACTTTGCGCGAGCCATGTTGGCCTCGATGCGCGTCTTCGCCCACAGCCAGTTGCGCTGATTGTCGAAGAATCCGTTTGGGCCTTCCAACGCCAGTTCCCATCGCCGTTCTACGAACACTGAATCGCGGAACAGCGACTGACTCAGTCCCGGCGTCAGATTCGGAATGCCTGCGCGCGCGCGAATCAAGTTGATATTCGCGTACGATTCCGCCGTCGGTCCGCCGTTGGCTTCGTTGGACGCTTCGGCAATCATCAGCGGCACTTCGGCATACCGCAGCATGATGTAGTTCGGCTCTTCCGCGCCGGTCGTCGTCATCAACACGTCCAAGAACTTGCGCGGAAATGGCGTTTCGCTCGCAAACGGCGACGAGATGGTGCTGGCCTGCGTCCACGTGACCGTCACGCCTGCACGCACCCACGACGTGATAAACGTCGCGTCACGGCGTTTATCGGCCGCGTTGTATGATGCGTAGAACGTACTCTCCGCCTCAAACGATCCGTTCGTGGATGCGCCGAGATACGGCGTCGTCGCGTTTGCTGCCATGTGCGACGAAATGCGTCCGCCAAGACCCGGTGCACGAACGTTTTGAATGTCCATGATCACTTCGGAGTTGTTCTCAACTACGGTGCCGCCAAAAAAGTCGAACAGCGT
This sequence comes from Gemmatimonadaceae bacterium, assembly GCA_025356185.1. Taxonomy (GTDB): domain Bacteria; phylum Gemmatimonadota; class Gemmatimonadetes; order Gemmatimonadales; family Gemmatimonadaceae; genus Gemmatimonas. Next base: position 5,995 of record JANXUN010000288.1, on the reverse strand, counting down.
CATGTAGTTGATCACAAGCGCATAGTCACCGTCGGCGACAACTTGCTTGTTCATGTCCACCGATGCTTGCCAATCTGCAGCGGTGCCAACCGCAGTACCGGCGCGCTGCAAATACATCTTGGCGAGCAGCGTTTTCGCCGCACCGCGCGATGCACGACCACGATCGGCGGTTGCGTACGTTTTTGACGACGGCAACACTTTAATTGCGTCCTTGAGGTCGATTTCAATCTGCGCATACACCTGCTGCTGCGTAGACTGATCGAGCGCCAAGCTGTCCAAGCCCGCTGTTTCCGTCAACTTGAGCGGCACGGGACCGTACATTCGCACCAAGTTGAAGTAGTGCAACGCACGTAGAAACTTTGCTTCGGCCACGATACGCGAGCGCAGCGTGGTGTCCATCGGAATGCTTGGCACGTGCGCGATGACGGAATTCGCGCGATTGATCGCATCGTACGCCGATGCCCACACTGACTGTACGTACGAGTGATTGACGGGAATGCTGTAGTTGTCAGGCTGTGCGCGTTCGTTTGTGGCGCTCAGTCGTGTCGTAAACATTTCCGTCGGAAACTCCACCAACATCACGAAGTTGCGGCCATAGTAGTTGTCGCCCGTGCTGTTGATGAAATCTGCGTAGACACCGTTGATCGCAGCGAGTGCGTCGTCGGAGGTCTTGTAGAAATTCACGGGGCTGACAAAGTCGTACGGAACTTCGGTAAGAAATTCCTTGTCGTTGCAGCTGCTGAGCAGCACGCCGGTCGCCAACATCACGAGTCCGGCCAGTCGATTGCGCATGGTCGTCGTCATGGGATTAGTAGGTAAGATTAACGCCAAACGTGAAGCTCTTCGCGAGCGGGTAGGCACCGACGTCAACACCACGATTCACGTTGCCAAGTCCCAAGCTGGACACGTCGGGATTGAAGCCGCTGTACTTGGTCCACGTGATCAGGTTGCTGCCGCTCACGTACACGCGTGCGGTTGATACGCCCGCGCGTGAAAGCCACGACGTTGGCAACAAGTAGTCAACGGTCACCGCGCGGAGACGCACGAATGAGCCGTCTTCAAGCAGATCGCTGGTCATGTCCGAGCCGATTGAACCCGGCGTGAAGTTCACGCGCGGATACTTGGCATCGAGATTGGTCGGCGTCCACGAATCGTACCAACGATCAGCGATGACGTTGGTCATCGGGCTTCCGCCTTCAAGACGGGCCAGATTCAGGTTGAGAATCTGATTGCCCTGCGTGAAGTCGAGCGACGTGCTGAGTCGCACGCCTTTGTAACCAAACGTGTTTTGCCAGCCGCCGGTGTATTTCGCGTTCGGATCGCCAATGATCGTGCGATCGTCGACCGTGATTGCACCGTCGCCATTCACGTCCACGAGACGCGAATCACCAGCCTTCCACGCCGTACCGGTCAACGGCTTGACCGCTGTCGTGTACGCCGCAGCCGTTGCGGAGTCACGAATCACACCGTCGACTTTGTAACCATAGAACACGCCCAACGGTTGACCAACGCGAATCAACGAGCCAAGCAGCTTGAGATCGCTGTTGACGCTGGTCGCGAAAATCTGCGTCACGCCACCAAGATCGTTCACTTCGTTTTTGTTCTTGGAATACGTAAACGTGGTTTGCCAGCTGAAGCCGCGATCGCCGCCCGATGCGCGGAGCAAGTCGATCGTGATGGCTGCTTCAAAGCCGTTGTTCGACACCGAACCCACGTTCTGTAACGCGGTCGCAAAACCCGATTCCATCGGCAAATTGACTGCGAGCAACAACGAGTTGGTCTTCTTGCGGTACATATCAGCGGTGATCGACAAACGGCTGTCCCACAGGCCCAGGTCGACACCGTAGTTACGCTGACGCGTTGACTCCCACGTGAGATTGGGATTCGGCACCGAGGCGGGAAAGTAGCCATTTACCGTGCCGCCACCAAACGTGTACTGCTGCGAATTCAAACGCGCGAGCGACTGATAGGCGCGAATGGAGGGATTGCCGACAATTCCATCCGACACGCGAAGCTTGAACTGATCAACCGTGTTGCTAAAGCGCTGCATGAACGGCTCTTCCGAGACGCGCCACGCAGCCGCGAGCGACGGGAAGTTGCCCCACTGATGATCCGCACCAAAGCGCGACGATCCGTCTCGGCGTGTTGTCGCCGTAAACAAATAGCGATCTTTGAATGCGTAGTTCACACGTGCGAGATACGACGCCAACGTGTACTTCGTATGGCCTGACGAAATCGTCGGACCACCCACCTGCGAACCACTACCGATCGATTCGTACCCGTCGATATCGCTGACAAACTGCGTATTCTTTGCCGCGTCCCGCAGCGTTTCGTTCGATTGGCGCGAGTAACCCGCGAGCAGATCGAAGCGATGATCGTCGCCGATCGCCTTGGTGTAGTTCAGCGTGTTTTCGTTTACGAACGACAACACGGCCGTGGTGCCGCGCAATGCTTGGCCGTTGGTTTGACTGCCCAGCAGCGTCGTGCGCGGGTAATACGTGAAACGCGCACGGTTTGCGACGTCGGTACCGCCCGTAACGCGCAGCTTGAGTCCGTCAAACAGCTTGTATTCGCCCGACACGCTGGCGAGGACTCGCAGATCGGTGAGATCATCCTTCACGTCGGCGGCCATCGACAACGGATTTGGCACCGCGGCCGGAGCAAGCGGCGATTTGGAATCCGCTTGCAACAAGGTGTACGTGCCGTCGGCGCGACGCACCGAAAGCGTCGGATAGTATTGCAACGCCGCGCCCACCGTGCCAGCACCGGCGTTAAACGAACCATCCGTCGGCACCGACTTGCTGCTTACTCGGCTCAAGCTGAGCGACGACGTCACGCGCAAACGCGAACCAACGGTTTGATCGACGCTACCGCGCAACGAGTAACGACGGAACGACGAATTCAACACGATGCCGTCTTGATTGAACACACCTCCGCTCAGCGCGTACAGCGTTGAATTCTTGCCGGTCGTGCCGCCGGTGATGCCAAGCTGCACGTTGCCCATCTGCGCTTTGCGAAAGATCGCGTTTTGCCAATCGGTTCCGGCGCCAAGCGATGCCGGGTCGGCAAAGACGACTGCCGTGCCGTTCGCTGCTGACCACGCGTTTGCGAACTCTGCAAACCCTTGTGCATTGAGCAGGTTGTACCGGTGTGCGATCTGTTGACTGCCGGTATAGCTGTCGAGCGTAAAGTGGGTCGTGCCACCCTTGCCCTTTTTCGTCGTGATCAAAATCACGCCGTTGGCGCCGCGAGCACCGTAAATCGACGTGGCCGATGCATCCTTCAAAATTTCGATGGACTCGATGTCGCTCGGATTGAGCGTGGCCAACGGATTTGACGGTACCTGCACCGATGCGTCACGACCACCATCGGTTGGTGACGTGCCATCGGGATCGTTGTCGATCGGGAATCCGTCGATCACGTAGAGCGGCTCGTTATTGCCCGTGACGGACGAACCACCGCGAATACGAATCGACATGCCACCACCGGGCGCCGCCGATGCTTGCGTCACGGTGACACCAGCAGCAGCGCCTTGCAGGGTTTGCTCGAGCGACAAGATCGGCAGCTGCGACGTGTTGGGCTTGATGCTTGTCACTGAGCCGGTCAGATCGCTGCGCTTTTGTGCGCCATATCCAATCACCACCAATTCGCTGAGCGTGGTCGCTGCCGCACTCATTTGCATGTCTGCCGTGATTGCTTGCCCGCTCGTAACTTGGACGTTGACCGTGAGCGGTGCGTACCCAATGCGCATGACGCGCAGTTGATGCGCGCCTGCAGTCACCGCGCCAATCGAATAGCGACCAGTGTTGTCTGTTTGGGCGCCGAGCGTCGTGCCGACGACCGAGACCTGCACCGCGGGAAGCGGTGCGCTGGTCGCGCGGTCAGTGACGATGCCAGTAACGCGGCCGGTCAATCCTTGCGCGGTTGCCGATGACGGCAGCCACGCGACGATCGCCAGCGCTAAGAAAGTGCGAATCCATCTCATGCCGTTGTCTCCTCCTCGTGGGCCGCCGAGCGGCCGGTGTTAGTTCCATCAAAAAACAAAACACACCTTCTTTTGTTTTCTTGCAGAACTATTTGGAAAACACTGCTCGCTTCTATACCGAAGCGCCAGAAACGCGTCGTTTGGTGGACGCCCACCTGCCTACCGGGTGAGTGCCCTCGCCGGAATCGCTGTCAAAGTGGAAGAGGGGAGCCACCCACCAAGCACCCCAGCGATGGTAAACCGCGCAGACTCTGTTGCCGTCAACGTCCGACGCGACGGACTCTGCAGTGCGCCTGGTCCGGTGGTGCGCAGTTCAAAAAACCGTGCACTCTCGGGTTCAAACCATACTCTGCTTCCCGTGGAGTCGACCGACGACATACGGTCCCACCCACGCGTACCGATGTGGTCGTCCATCCAGCAATCGATGAACACCGAACTGCCCACAGCATCCAGGGCGGCAAACGGATGCCACGGACGACCCAACACCACTGAGTTGGCCGCCATACTCTGCACTTCCTTTTTCAACCGACTCTTCACGAACAGAAATCCAAACGGATCGCTGACGCGCGTACTCGGCGCAGTCACGTAGCCATTGTTGGTTGCACTCCCGCGATCGCGCGACACGATGTCGCAGTCTTCGAACACCGCTTGGCCGGCGCCAAAAATGAAATCGACGCTGCCGGCAATCGTGCTTCGTGCGAAGTAGGTGTGTCCGGTGTTCGGAAACAGCGTGTCCTGATGACCAGTGATCGTAACTTCGATAAATGCCGCGTGATCGGCGCCCTGATCAAGCATCAACGCCACGCCCTGCGCGTTTTTTGCTTTCGTCTTATCGCTGTCCGCCTTGGCTGCATTGGTGCGATAGTCGTACGCGTTTTCAATCGTCATGTGTTCAGCGCGAAAGTCAGGCGCCACGACTCGCAACGTGAAGCTGCCGCGCGTGCCGTATGTGCCCCCACCGGGGGACGGCGTATCAGCAATCGCATCGAACGTGAGTATCGAACTGTCCCGACTTTCACCGATGAGTGTGACGCGCGGGCGATCGATCGTGAGCTTTTCACGATAGCGCCCTTTGCGCACCATAATCACAATGCGCGCGCCACCGTTGACGGACTGCGCCGTGAGCGCAGATCCAATCGTGCGAAAAGTCGGTACGCCGCCCACTGAATCGCCGTCAGCACCGGTGTGTCGGAAATCGACCACCGCGAATCCTGTGGGCTGCACCGAGAGTACGCGTTGCGGCATGGGGACGAATCGTTGTGCACATCCAACGGCCGCGCGCGGCGCACTCTTGTTTGCTGGCACGATGCGCACCGACGTCTTCGCGTCGTTCGTGAGCGGCAGATTCCATCCGCCATCGCCCAACTGTACGTTGGCTTGCGCCGAGCGAGTTTTTATCTTGGCCGGCTCGTCGAACGTGACGTTGTCCATAGTGATGGCGAGCGCACGCGACGCGTCGTAGCCGTCCAAGATCACTTGATTGCCACTTAACACGTGCACGTCGCGCAGTCGAATGTCGCGAAAGTGCGGGAACATCGAACCCGTCGTTTGTGGCGACGCCGAGTAGTGCGAATCCATCTCTATGACGTTCTTGGTGTCTCGAATGCAGATGTCGCGATACTCCACATCTTCCACGACACCGCCGCGACTGGCGTTGGACTTGATGCGCAGGCCGTTGTCCGCGCCATCGATGGTGAGATCAAAGACGCGAATCGCGCGCACACCGCCGTTGGTCTCACTGCCAATCGAAACGCCGTGTCCCGTATAGAAGTGATTGTGCGAGATCGTCATGTTGGTCGCGACTTCAGGGCCGCCACCTTTGATCGCGATATCGTCGTCCCCGGTCCGGATAAAGCTGTGCGTAATGGTGACGTTAGAGGACGCCGACGGATCGATGCCATCGGTGTTGCGCGCGCCTTTGGGCGTGTCGATGATGACACCCCACGCGGTGAAGCCACTGCCATGTTCGTACACGACGTGAAAGTTGGGCGAGTTGCGCAACGTCACGTT
>JANXUN010000283.1 GCA_025356185.1 Gemmatimonadaceae bacterium | reverse complement strand
GCACTCAATCGTTACAGCGCGCCAGACGCAGCCCAAACACCGCCGCAACGGCGAACGCAAGCGAATCCGCGACCTCGTCAATTGTCGGCGCGTCGCGTCCAACCGCAGCGCACTCGCGCTTGACCGTGGTCATCACGACATGTTCAATGCCGCAGGGCACAATGTGATCGAATGTGGCGAGCGTGTTATTCACGTTGAGCGCCACGCCATGCCATGTGACCCAATCGCGTGCGTGCACGCCGATCGACGCAATTTTTCGGTTGGCTATCCACACACCTGTTTGTCCAATACTTCGCGTGCCGGCAATTCCGAACTCTGCGATCGCGCGAATCACCGACTCTTCAATCTGTCGCAGATACCAGTGCAGATCTTTTTTGTGTTGCTTGAGATCGAAGATGGGATACGCAACGAGTTGCCCGGGTTCATGAACCGTGACATCGCCGCCGCGTTCAACGTCACGCAACAGAATGCCATTTGCCGCGAGATACTCCGGTGCAGACAACAGATGCTCGTATTTGGTGCTGCGGCCGAGTGTGACAATCGGCGGATGTTGAACGAGCAACAGCGTGTCGTGCGCGAGCTCACCGCTGATGCGCTGTCTCGCAAGCTCTTTTTGCAACGCCCATACCGTGTCGTAGTCGGCGAGGCCTAACCGCCGAACTGCTAACTGCTGGGTTTTGGGTTTTGGGTTTGAGTTTTTGGTTGTCAACTGTGCGTGCGACGAAGGTTGCGTGCGAACTGCTGCGATCGTTCGTCACGAACTGTTGAAAACCGATTACCCTTACCGAAAACCCAGAACTCAGCTGTTGCTGTCAAGCGTGCAGCATCTTGCCCAGCGAATCCAACACCGCTTCGCCGATCGCCTCTGACAGCGTCGGATGCGCGTGTATCGCGAGATCAATCTCTTCGACCGTGAATTCGTTTTCGCGTGCGACGACGAGTTCGTGAATGATCTCGGTCGCATGTGCACCAACGATGTGCGCGCCCAAGATTTCACCATACTTGGCACCGCGAATGATTTTCACGAATCCATCGGTCTCGCCTGAAGTGCGTGCGCGGCCGTTCGCGGAGAAAGGAAACTTGCCGACTTTGTACTCGAGCTTTTGATCTTTGCATGCCTGCTCGGTGAGACCGATCGACGCGACCTCGGGATGGCAATACGTGCAGCTGGGAACGTTGCTGTAATTCACGGGATGCGTTGGTTGACCACCCAACATGTCCGCAAGCACGTGTCCCTCGCGCGATCCCTTGTGTGCCAACATCTGATTGCCCGCGACATCGCCAATAGCGTAGTAACCGGCCACGTTGGTCTCGAACTTCGCGTTGATCTTTACAAAGCCCCGATCGCTCTTGGCGATACCAAGCGCTTCGAGTCCGATTTTTTCTACGTTGGGCAGGCGACCCGCCGCCACGAGAATCTTTTCCACTTCGAGCGTTTGTGTCGCGCCTGCAACGTCGACCGTCATTGTTGCGCCGCTCTTCGTGACCGTGACGCTCGTGATCTTTGCGTTGGTCATGATATCGATCTTGCGCTTCTTGAACGCCTTGGTGAGTTCAGCGCTGCAGTCAGCGTCTTCAATCGGGAGAATTGTCGGCGCGACTTCAACAAGCGTGACTTTGGTGCCGAACGCGTTAAAGACGTCGGCGAACTCGCAGCCTACGGCGCCGGCGCCAACAACGATCATCGACTTGGGTGCTTTTTCAAGCACCAGCACGTCATCGCTTGAGAGCACCACATTCTTGTCGAGCTCCAATCCGGCCTGCGGCAAGCCACGCACGCGCGAGCCGGTGGAAATCACGACAGCTTTTTTCGCGTCGTGCGTTTCTTTCTTTCCGTCGGCCGTCGTGACGGTGACCTTCTTGCCTTTCTCGATCACACCTTCGCCACGCAACCAGGTGATCTTGTTTTTCTTGAACAAGAATTCGACGCCTTTAGAATTCTGTGTGCTCACCGCACGTGAGCGCTTCATGGCGACACCGTAATCCAGCTTCATGCCGTCGATGCTGATCCCATGTTCGGCAGCGTGTCCGAGCTTCGTCGCCAGATTCGCACTTTCGAGCAGCGATTTCGCGGGAATGCAACCCCAGATGACGCAAGTGCCACCAAGCGCTTCTCGCTCGACGACTGCTGTCTGAAGTCCGAGTTGCGCGCATCGAAGGGCGCACACGTAGCCAGCGGGACCACCGCCGAGGATGATGATGTCGAAGGAAGACATGAGACGGGAGACGGGAGACGGGAGATTTAGACTGAGACGAGAGACGGGAGACGCGAGACGGGAGACGAGAGACTGGAGATTCGCGTCTTCGGGCTAAG
>JANXUN010000277.1 GCA_025356185.1 Gemmatimonadaceae bacterium | reverse complement strand
GCGGCGGGGCTTGGAAGGCCGGTGAAATGCGTGGTCTTCCGTCCGGCTTGCTCGACGTTAAAGCGCGCGAGACGCATGACCGCGCAGGCCGTGAAAAAGAAGCAGAAAATCCATTCCCACCGCGAACTCTGAAACACCGCGAAGTACATGATGAGCGCGGGCGCCGTTCCAAATGAAATCGCGTCGACCAGCGAGTCGAGTTCCTCTCCGAAGCGTGTCCCAGACTTTGTCGCACGCGCGATGCGACCGTCCAACGTGTCAGCGATAGCGCCGAACACAATGTAGCGCGCGGCTTCATCAAACTCACCGCGCGATGCCGCAACGACGGCGAAGATACCAAAGAACAGGTTGGCAAGTGTGAAGCCGTTGGGCAGCGCGATCGCCGCCTGCTTGCGCACGCGCCGCGGCCGGTCTCCGCTGCGCGGGTTCACGTGGTAGGCAGCTGCGCGATCACGGTCACGCCCGCTTGCGAGCGATCACCGACGGCGACACGCAAGGTGGCCGTCGGCGGAAGGAACACATCAACGCGTGAACCAAAGCGAATGAGTCCCATGCGCTCTCCTTGCTTCGCGACATCGCCCTTGGCGGAGTCAGTAATGATTCGACGCGCAATCAATCCGGCGATCTGCCGCACAAGAACGCGATGCGCGCCGCTCAAAATACCTACTGACGCTTGCTCGTTCTCGTCGCTGGACGCAACCGCCATGGCGTTGAGAAACTTTCCCGGCGTGTGCGTTACGGTTTGTACGACGCCATCGATCGGATACCGATTCACATGCACATCGAAGACGTTCATAAAAATCGATACGCGCGTTGTCGGCCCCCGCACGTACGTCGGCTCTTCGATGCTGGTGATCAGCACCACGCGTCCGTCCGCGGGTGCGATCACGACGTTCGGACCACGTTCGCCCAAACGCTCTGGGTTGCGAAAGAACCACGCGATCCAGAGCGCGACAACCGTCACCAGAAATGCCGCCAACCACAGTGGCCATGAACGCGAGCGAAGCGCCGCCGCGTACAACAGGGCGGCTATCACTGTTGCGCCAATGATGAACGGATATCCTTCGCGGGCAAACATCAAAAAGGCTCCTGAGAAAGTCCAAGGTGTGCAAGGTCGAGCGCCGATCCGGTAATGCGGAAATACGCATCACGATAGCGCGCGCTCGTCGCCTCAATCACATCGCGTGGCAACGGCGGCGGCGGAGCGTCACCGTTCCATCGACCCGCATGTCGCTCGACATCAAGCCAATCACGCAACGGCTGCTTATCGAAGCTAGGTTGCCCGCGTCCAGGCGCGTACTGCTGCGCGGGCCAAAATCGCGAACTGTCTGGCGTGAGCACTTCATCAATGAGTAACAGTCGCCCATCGTGCCAGCCAAACTCAAACTTTGTGTCGGCGACGATGATGCCGCGCGGTTCAGCAGTGGCGCGACCAAACTCGTACACGCTGCGTGCAAGTCGTTCTAGCTCTTTCGCCGTATCGGCACCAACTTCACCAATCACCTGCGCGATGGCGATGTTCTCGTCGTGCCCAGATTCAGCCTTCGTGGCGGGACTAAAAATTGCCGGCTCAAGCTTGTCGCTCTCGCGCAGGCCGCTCGCGAGTGGTTCTCCCGCAAGCGTGCCAGTCGCGCGGTACTCTTTCCACGCGGAGCCGGTGATGTAGCCGCGAATGACGCACTCAATCGGAACAACCTGCGCGGCAACACACAGCATCGAGCGACCAGCTATCTCGGCCCGATGCGGGGCGAGCGTCGGCACCGCTCCAATGATTTCTTCGGTATCGGCCGTCAGCAAATGGTTGGCCACGCGATCGCCAAGTTGCATGAGCCACCACGCGGTGAGCTGCGTGAGCACGACACCTTTGTGGGGAATTGCCTCGTGCATCACCACGTCGAACGCGCTGATGCGGTCGGTGGTGACCAACAGCAATCGATCCTCGCCAACCGCATAGACATCGCGCACTTTTCCGCGACGCACGAGAGGGAGCGGTAACTGCGTCGAACGCAATGCGCCACTCATACGCGCACGTCTTCGACTTCAGCGCCACTGCGGTCGCGTGCGAGCCACGGTGCCACTTCTTCATCGAGGAACTCGTCAACTTGTGCGGGAGCCCTCCCCACGAAGCGATGCGCATCGGCAGCAGCGCGCAGATCGTCAAGAGGAATTCC
>JANXUN010000241.1 GCA_025356185.1 Gemmatimonadaceae bacterium | reverse complement strand
TCCCCCGCGTCCCGCCCACCTCTGCGTTAATAATCTGTTCCAGCCGTTCCAGCCGTTCCCGTTACGGCCACGGCAGCGTAATCACCGGATACCGCGGACGTTGCGCGGGCACATCCTGCCCTGCCATGAACCGCGCGATATCACGCTTGGCGGCGGCCGCATGTGCGCGCGCCGATGCGTCCGACCCGCCAAACGCGGCAAGACGCCCGTCAATACCTTTGAGTTGCGCAAGCGCATGCGCGCGGACATCAGGTAACACCTTTGCGTCACCCGCCAAATCCAACAGCGCATCGAGCGCGGCACGCTGAGACGCGCGAAGTACTGCGCGCTCGGCCGACGAGGCCGGCACTGGTGCGCCCCACGTACGATGCACGATCGTCGACATCACTTCGTCGAGCCCCAAGGCGTTCGCATCGCGCGCTTGGAAGAGCACAAGCCGCGCGCACCGTTCACGATCTAAGAGATAGCCGATGACTTCCGTCGCGAGTCCGCCGGCAAGGGTGATCGGATCAAACGCCGTAAATCCCATCGTCTCCAGCCACATCTGATCGGTGTTCATTCCCGGCGGCGGCGGTGGAATAAGCTTGATCACACGCTCGGGAACCGTGAGCTCTGCCGGAGCAAGCGCGTCCATCGCCATGTTCAGCGCTTTGCGTTGCTCAGCGGCCGGAATGACGCGTGTTGGCGTTTGCCCATCACCCCGCAACGTAAAGGTGAAGTCCATGCCGCCGACATACTTTGCGAGCGCCTCGAGCGAGTATCGATGATGCAGGTATACATGCGCAAATCGCATGTTGAGCAACGCCATCGGCTCGCCCGGCTTTATCGCCGTCTCGTTAAACTTGTCGATCATAATGCGCCGTACTTGCGACGTGCGTTGCACCGCATCAAACGGTGTCGCGCCTTCTTCCCAACGCGTTACATACGGATTTGAGGTATTCGATCCCGCATACGTGTCGTTGATGAAGCGCACGTTACGCGCGAAGCCATCTTTCATGATGGCATCTTGTCCGGTTTTCTCGGCCGCGGCATCGGGATACCACGTGTAGCCAAGCTTGATCGCGAGCGAGTCCCACGCGCCGGGTCCTTTGCGCCACGCATCGCGCAAATCGAGCGAACCATCTTTCGCGACCGTGATGATTGGAAATGGATAATCCATCACCGACGTGCGGCCCTGCGTCGAGGCGATGTAGTTGTGCTGCAAGCCGAGCGTGTGGCCAATCTCATGAGCCGCATGTTGGCGACGTCGCATCATTGCAAACGTCTCAGCATCAACGTTCGGTCCATTTGGCCCGGCTGCAGGCACGGTGCCCGACCAAATGTTGTAATCGATCAACGAGCGCCACGCGTCGATGCGCACCATCGCGCGAATAATTTCACCCGTGCGCGGATCCGTATAACTTGGGCCCACGCTCGGCCCGGGTCCGTTGCGATGCACCCACATCAACATGTTGTATCGGGCATCCATCGGATCGGCGCCCGCGGGCAGATCGAGCACGCGAAATGCGTTGCGAAATCCCGCGCCTTCAAAGACTTTCGCCCACCAATTGCCACCCTCGCGAAGCGCCTCACGATACGGCGCAGGAATTCCGGGATCGAGATAGTACGTGATTGGCGTGATGGGCTCCACAAGTTCGCCACGACGATATGCGGCTGGGTCCTTCGGAATTAATCGCCACCGATTGATGAAACCGCTGCGATAATCGCCATCAAAACCCTGCGACAAGTCGGCGAACTGCGTGCCGCCAAATCCATATCGCGGATCGTACTCGCGAGGGCGATAGCCAGCCGTCTCTGGTAACATCACGAGCGAGTGGTGCTCTTCAAACGTCATTGCTTTTGCGTCGGGCGCGAGGCGACCAATTGCGCGATTCGGTGCGTCGGCCACAAACGTGAGCACGGCATGCACTTCGGCGTTTCGCACAAACGATTTCGTACGCGCCGTGTCTAACCAACTGCGATTGGCATCGACGCGATACGGACCGCCCGCGGACGCGCCACCCGGTCCACCACCTCGTAAGCCGTCAGCGACACCGTAGGCGTCGCTCATAAACAGCGAGGTCGCGTCAACGGTCAGCACGCCGTTCGCTTCACCATCGACAGGAAAACTGGCGACGACTGCACGAGGAAACGCATCCGATGCTGCCCGTTGATTCGCTGCGTCACCCGCGGGCGCGCGCACGCCCCAGTTGTCGCGCACCAATAACACGCGCGTTCCGCGACGCTCAAGCCGCACGACCACACTCTGCCCCATCTGGCCGCGATCGAGCGAGCCGTTGCCGAGTCCAGTCGCGAGTGTGACTTGATGCAGGAAATCGTGATTGAGTTGCGCAGCGGGAATTTCGAGCATCGCGCGATTGCGCGCCTCGTCCACACGTACACGGAGAAACGGAGCGTCGGCAGGTTGCGCGCGTAGCGATGCGACGATACTCAGCGACAGTGCAAGGACCGCCGTCGCTGTCGCCGCCAGGCGTGTACGGCGGAACGAACGTGAATTGCGCATGAGAGGAAATGATTGCATGAGAGTTATGGCGCGCCAACGGCCTTCTTGTACGCTGCCTGTCCGCCAACGACTGGCAGCACGATCTTGGTGTTCGCGAGATCAACCCTGAGTTCCGTACCCGGCGCCGGCCACAGCGTAAACTGCCGATCGCTCGACATGATCATCAACCCCAATTGCTTTCCCGCAGGGATGATCTGATCGTCCGGCTGCAAATCAAATGTGAGTGTATAAAACGTTCCGGGAGTCAACGGCTCGCCCGACTGTTTGGAATCATAATTTCCCGCGTGGGTCAGCGATTTATAATTTTGCGGATCGGCCCAACCACGCGTGACGAGTCCCGCGTGACTTTCAGAACCTGCGCGAGTGCTGTCATACGGCAGTTGCACCAGCCACACCGACAAATTGGCCGCAGGCTTACTCGACGACATCCGAATTGTCATTGTCGACGTGCCCGACAAATGCAGCGACTCTTTGAGCACCGGCGTGGCATACAGTAAGCGATTGACTGACTGTATCGCCGACGCGTTCGCGGAACCGCTCATGCGCACGTCGTCAATAATTGTTTCGCTCTGCGCTGGAGATGACGTCAATCCCAAAGCGCCAATGCCCGAGCCACCAGCTTGCGGAAACACGTTGATCGCTTCGGCGCTCGGATTTGGATAGTCCGCGTATGCCGCAGGCGGACTGCCGCGTGGAGCACCTTCGCGCTGCACGTACAAGCGCGGATCTTTTTCAACGCCGTTATTGATGCCGTACAGATAATGGCTAAACCATCTGTTTTGCATCTCCAACGGTGGCGGACCACCGTGCCCCCCCTGATGCAAATACAACTGTGTCGGCGTGTGCTGATCTTTTAGCGCTTGGTAAATGCGAATGCTATGTTCGGGCACCACGTTAAAGTCGTTCAAACCGTGCGCGAGCAACGTGGCCGCTTTCACACCTTTGATTTTCGTCAGCAAATCGCGCGACTCCCAAAAATCGTTGTAGTCGCCGGTCACGCGATCCTGCTTTGACGCAAAGAGTCCATCGCGAAACAATTTGTTGCACTTGGCGCGCAATGCGGGATCGCCGGTGTGAATGAAATCGTACAACACGTCCACATCTTCGCCGATATAGCCACCGGGGCTGCGCACCAATCCGTTGCTGCGATAGTAGTGGTAATACGATGTGTTCGGTGCGATCGGGATGATTGCTTCGAGCCCCGCAACGCCAGTGGTCGCGGCGGCCAACGGAATGGTGCCATTGTATGACGTTCCGATCATGCCAACCTTTCCAGTGGCCCACGATGCGGTCACCTGTTCGCCGCCCGTTACGGCCGTAAAACCTTTCGCGCGTCCGTTCAACCAATCAATCACGGCCTTTGGTCCGTACTGCTCGGGCATGTCGCCAACGGTAGGACAGCCCGTCGAAAGTCCCGTCCCCGTCGCTTCGGAGTGCACAACCGCGAACCCACGCGGAACCCAGTTGTTGACTTCACTGTTCGCGATCACCGGTCGCACGGGGCGGAAC
>JANXUN010000206.1 GCA_025356185.1 Gemmatimonadaceae bacterium | reverse complement strand
GTGAAGTTCGTAGGCACCTGAAAATACTGATATTCGATCGTTCCTTCGGCCGGAACGGTGTACTCGCTCGGCATGCTCGCGATGGCATCCGGCGTGCCAACCGTCCAGCTCCCGGTATATGTCGGCGCCTTTGGGAGCGATTTCATGTCGCCCTTTTGTGCACCAGCGTCAATCCAACGCAATAGCGTTTGCTTCTCGTCGTCAGAAAGTCGACGATCATTGAGAAACGTGCCGTGCGGCGCATCCGCGTGCCACGGCGGCATGACACCGTCTGCAACCGCACTACGAATGTCTTTGATATTCTTTTTTGCGATGTCGTAGTCGAGCAGCGAGAACGGCCCAATGCCCCCGTCGCGATGACAGGTCGTGCAATTCTTGTAAAGGATCGGCGCGACGTCTTTTGCGTAGGTAGGCGCGGCGCTCTGCGCTTCGAGCGTTGTCCGATGCTGCGTGACGGCAACCGTCAACAGTGCCCCAACGGGCAGCACGGCCGCTGTGAGAAGGCGTCGGAAGGTGATTCTGCGGGGCATGGGAGGCACTGGCGTGGGTAAATTGGTGTTGACGACGCTGGCCAATCTGCAACGAAGCCGGTCCGGAGCTACAGACGGGGCAAGCTAGAGCTATTTTGATCGAGTAGCGAGCACAATCGTCAAGAAATCCGCTTGGCGGTCACCCTTTCGCGGCGAGTCTTCTCGGTGGTTGAACGCGCGACACCAAATGGTCCGCTGCCAGACGGGCCGTGGATCGATGAACAAACGCAGGCGCTTGTGGCGCGCCTGGCGCAGGAAAGTCCGGGTCCGTTTCGACAGAACAGCGTCGCAGTGAATCGCGACGCGCTGCGCCGCGCGATGTCGAAGCGTCCACCCGCGCCCGTCACCGATGTCACTGATTCCACCGTGCCCGGCCCCACCGGCGACATTCGCGTTCGCGTGTACCGCCCCGACGGCCTAACGGCTCCAACGCCGGCAGCGGTGTTTTTTCATGGCGGTGGGTGGGTGCGAGGTGATCTCGACACGCATCACTACATGGCAGGCACTCTTGCACACGCGGCCCAGTGCGTGGTCATCGCAGTCGATTATCGACGCGCTCCGGAAGATCCGTATCCCGCAGCAGTCGACGATGCGATCGCTGCGTACGCTCATATTGTTGCGCACGCGAACGATTTTCGGATTGACCCACGAGCGATTGCCGTCGCCGGTGATAGCTCGGGCGCGAACTTGGCCGCGGCCGTGTGTGTGCGACACAAGGTTGAACGCATGCCACTCCCCTGTTTTCAACTGCTGATTTGTCCCATTGTCGACATCTCACGTGAGGCACGATCGTACGAAATGTTCGCTGAGGGCTTCTCACTCACGCGCGACGGCATGCGATGGTTTGTCGAGCAGTACACGCCAGAACCTGCGCGTCGCCGTGAAGTGATGGCATCGCCGATACTGTCGCGCGATCTGTCGGGACTTCCTGCGGCGCACATCGTCGTTGCGGGGTGCGACGTACTACGTGACGACGGCCTCGCGTACGCTGCGCGGTTGCGAGAAGTTGGCGTACCAACGTCGCTTGACGTGCAGCATCACACGGTTCACGGATTCTTTGCGACGCCGGGGCTCGATGCGTCTGATCGTGCCGTTGAAACTGCGGCGCGTGCGTTGCGTTCGGCGTTTCGCCATGCAACGCGGGACGTGTGACTTAGTGCGCGCCGAGTAGGTAGCTGATCTTGGCGACGACAAAGTTGTCGCCCGCAGAGTGCGTGGCGTCGAGGAGATCTCCGGGGCCGATCAACCGGCCTGTGCCATCGGCGCCCGCGCGACTCTGTTGCCAAATCAGAAATGCGGTGCTGCCGGGTAACCACTCCCAACGCAGCACCAGATTCGATCGAAACGACAGGCGGTTGAAATCGAGCGCCGCGACGGTGAGCGAGGTTGCACCATCGGTCACGAGTCGCGATCCGTCGGCGTTCACAGTCACCGTCGTTCCGGATGATGGTGCGCCGTACACGCGTTGCACGGGACTGCGCGGCGCGGTCATTTCACCAAAGTCATAAAAATGTCCGCTCGCTGCAAACGGCTCGGCGTAGCCTTCGACAGTAAAGTTTGGCGTGAAGGCGTAGTTGAGACGAAAGCGCGCCGAGAGTGTGCTGCGTTCGATGGTGGAAAAGATGTAGCGTTGCCCGAAGGTGGCTGCGGGTCCGCCTGATCGCGTCGCGACGTATTGACGTGCGTCGACCACGCGCGAATAGGTTGGATCGACCGACGCCTGCCAGCGCGAGGCGGGACGCACGGTGAGCGTCGTTGCGTAGGTTGCACTCCATCCACCAAACGTGTCGTCGAAATACGTCGCGCGCGCCGACCACGTGGTCGGCACATTGGCGCGACTGCTTACGGACGCGCTGTATTGCAACGCGTTTGGTGTCGGCATGAGAGGCCCGCCGCGCGTGAGATCATCGCTCATCGATCCCACGTGTACCGTGACGCCCGCACTTAACCGCATGAAATTGTGGAGCGTCGTGCTCGCGGTCTCGGAGTAGCGCAGGTATTGCCGTTTACCGCCGAAATTCCACCCCGATTGCGTTGCGGTGCCGAAGTTGTATATCCGCACAAACCGATTGGGCTTGGTATCTCGCAGCTGAACGTCGGCGTTGAAATCGATATCGTCGCCGCTTTTCATTTGGCCGACATCGTTGATTTCAAATTCTGGTGACCGCACGGCCAGCTGAATTCCACCGAGTGAAAATCGTCCCGCGTTCTTGTCGAGGCGCAGCGATGCGCTGCTTCCGGTAAGCGACGTGCGCGTAGAATCGTAATGAATGTGCGTTTGATCGGGGCGCTGAAAGTAGTGCGCACTATTGCGTTGCAATCGCGAAATCGCAGCGGGTGTGCCCTGCACGTTGCTGCCACCGACCCAACCCGTGATTTCGTACATTCCCTGTTTGTAGCGCAGCTTCCAATCAACACCGCCTGCGACTGCGCTTGACGCGAGCAGCGCGTTGAGTCCACCGCGTGTATCGAGCGAGCGCTGCACATCCGTGAGCGATGCGCCAACGTTTGATTGCTGTGTGCCAAACTCCTGTTGCAATCGCACCACCGTGTACGCCGATGGTGGCTCGACGGCCGTTTCATCGGTGACATTGCCTTGCACGGTGTACGTGCGCGCAAACTCGCGCGGCGTGACGGCCGCGAGCACGCCGACGGAAAGCCCCGAGCGGAGCCGACCGGTGATTTTTGCTGCCGTGAGAATCGTCGTGCTGGTCGGCGCGTCGACGAAATCACCGCTGGCCGAGCCGCGCGGCGCGGCCCCAATACGTCGACTGTAAAACCACGACGGACGACCGATAAAACTTTGTCCGCGTCCGGTGAGCAGTTCGTTGCCTTCGATGAAAAACGGGCGGCGTTCGTCAAACACTGTTTCAAACGCGGTCAGATTGACGACTGCGGGATCCGCTTCGACCTGTCCGAAATCGGGATTGATCGTCGCGTCGAGCGTGAGGTTGGGACCCAATCCAACTTTGAGATCGCCACCCACGCGCGCACTCACGTGCTGCAGAAACGGATTCGCCGCATTGTCGTTTGCGTGATACGCCAGGTCTGACGCGACGTACGGAAGCAGTTCGACGTGACGCGCGGACCGCAGGTCGCGCACACCTTCGAGTTGACCAAAGCGCGACGCAAAACCGGCCGCTGCGACAGGAATGAGTACCCACTGCTCTCGCTCCGCGATATCAGAGACGTTGCGTGTGAGCTCCATTCCCCACCTATGCTCGGCGTTCGCATTGTAGCGCAGCTGCGAGAATGGAATGCGCATTTCAGCGGTCCAGCCGAGTGAATCGATGCGCGTGCGCGCGCTCCACACGGGATCGTACTGCGTTTCTTTCCCACTGTCTTCACTGTCCTGCGGCAGATACGCGTCACCACGAACACCGCCCGACGAGACGGTAAAACTGTACGCGGTTCGGCGATCGAGATATGTGTCGAGTGCGATGGAGAACGTTTCGGCGTCGCTGTCGCCGTCGCGCCGTGTCAGCGATGTGCGAATTGCTTTTGGGTTGTCGCGATACATACGCGCCGCGACGTACAGTGCGTGCTCGTCATACAGCAATCGCACTTCGGTGCGCACCGTCGGTGCCGCTCCTTCGTTTGGGATCTTTTGTACGAAGTCTGTGATCGGTGTCGCGGCGGACCATGCGGCATCATCGAGGGCGCCGTCAATGTGCGGTGCCGCTCCCTGTATGCGCGTTGCCTGTGCGATCTTGGTCGATGCGACCTCGTCGCGCCGCTGCGAGCGCGTCGGCTGCGCGGCACTCGCTGAAGAAATTGCTATCAAAAGGGCAAAGCACTGAACACTTCGTTGCGTAGCACGCGACCGACGGCACATCTGCTTCATCTACGGGACTTCTCCGTTCAGGATTTTCGCGAGTGCATCGCTGTTGATGTTGCCACCACTCACGACGCACACCACATGTTTGGCATCGGGCAGTGAGTGCTGCTCGGCAGCGTCGAGCGCCACCGCCACTGGCGCGGCACCCGCGCCCTCGGCAACTACGCGGGCCCGCTCGACCAACAGTTTAACGGCGCTCGCGACCTGCGCCAGAGAAACTACGCGTGATCCGCGCAGCAACTGGTATGCAAGTGGCCAGACTTCAGGAAAGACACTCTTCCCGCCAATGCCGTCGACAAAGCTGGGCGTGCTGTTTACGGTGGCGGCGGCGCCCTGTGCATACGAAGCGCGTAACGGTGCGGACGTTTCGACTTCGCACGCGTACACCGACGTCGTGTCACCCACCGCTCGTGCAGCGGCGGCGATACCACACGCAAGGCCGCCTCCGCCAAATGGCACCAGGAGCGTGTCGGCCTCTGGGAGATCCTCAAAGATTTCCAACGCGATGGTGCCGTTGCCTGCCATGACGCGCTCGTCAGCAAACGGGTGAATAAACAGACCATGCATACCGGGATACGCGTGGTCTTGCATGGTTCGCCACCACGCATCGAACGGCACTTTCAGTACGGTCGCGCCAAGCCGCTGTACCGCATCGATTTTTGTTTGCGGCGCGCGCTCCGGTACGATCACGGTGCACGGGACATGCATTTCACGCGCGCACCATGCGACGCCTTGCGCCATATTGCCCGCGCTCGCGGTGTACACACCCGACGAAAGCGATTTCGCATCAACACTGCGCATTGCATTCGCTGCGCCGCGAATCTTGAACGATCCGATTGGCTGCAGGTTTTCAAGTTTCAGATACACAGCGAACGGCAGCCCGGCCAGGTGGAGCTGGACAAGCGGCGTGCGGGTCGCGATTCCACGAATGCGTTCGCGTGCATCATGAACGGCGGCGAGCGAGACTGCAGAGAGCATGCAATGCGGAGCTGAAAATGAACGGCGCAGACGCGATCGTGGTGACGGACGCCGGGCGCGCCTAGATCGCCGCGACGATCCTGCAAACAGTGCGCGGTGTTTGACGTCAGCCCGATTTGAAAATGAACAGGTCGGTGCCGGCGACGATCGATGGATCGCACACAATTTGATGTCCATTAAAGCCGGGACCGACCACCGTTTGTTCGCGTGTCCAATTGCGTCCGCTATCGGTGCTCCGATAGGCGACAATCGCGCCCGAGCAGACGTAAAGCCGCACCGCACCATCGCTGGCGCGTGCGAGCTCGGGAACGCCGCCAAAGCTTAGCGTCGACTCGCGCGTAAACGTGAGCCCATCGCTCGAGCGTGCGATCACGGTTTGTGCGCCGAGCGAAATCGCCATGAGCTATGTTCCGTCGCTGAGCGGAACGACACTGGGATCGGTGAATGACTCGCTAGTACTCCACACAAAAGCCGCGCCGCGCGTGATAAAGCGTACCCCATCATCAGATTCGGCCATGCACATCGCACGCGGCGTGCCTGCGGGTGCGCCAAAGCTGCTGAGATAGTACATGCGCACTTTGCCAGCGACCGTCTGCACATCTGGATCGACGACGGCATTGGGAGCGACAACGCCGTCGACACTGATTGGTCCGATGGGCTGTGCAGTGTCAGCGACCAGCTTTGCAACCCACGTCGCAGCGGTTGCACCATTCACGTAGTAAATGAGAACGGTGCCATCGTCGCGACGCACGCCGTCAGGCACCGATGCGTGATCAGCGACTTGATGGGCGCCCGTCAGCGTGAGGCCGTTGGTCGTGTGCGCAACGACGGTTTGATGAAAATACGGACCGCTGGGATCGGTAATCGGTTGGCCTGGCGAGCTTCCCGTCGGCGTACACGATACAGCTGTGGTGACCGGAGTTGTGGCCGTCGTGCTCGTTGCTAACGATGTGCATGTAGTGGTACATGCGATCGTCAGCCACGCGAACGCGAATACGCGTCTAGAGTTCACCGGCGTTTAACCTTTCGACTTGAAGGGCTAGTGCATCGCCGGAGCTTTCTGCTTTTCCCAGACAAAACGATGTAAGAATGCGCCCATCTTGTCGAACGTTTCGATCCAGTTTTTGTGAATCATCGATTCGTGCAAGTCGTCAGGAATGACCAGCAGCTCATGATAAATGCCTCGCGCGCGCAGCAGTTGCACGAGTCCTACCATCTGCGCGAAGTCGACGTTGCGGTCGTCGTCACCCTGCACGAGAAACACCGGCGATTTCCAGCCATCGATTGCGCCAATCGCAGACGACTTGAACGCCAGGTTCGTGGAGTCAATGACGTTTCCATACAGATGCACGCCGGCGAGATCGGCGCCAGCGACAAAGATGTCGCTATTGCGCGCGAGTGCCTCGGATGTGAGCAAGCCGCCGTACGACAGCCCCCAAATGCCAATGCGCGAGGCGTCAACATCAGCACGGCCTTGCAACAACCTCGCGCCCGCAAGCACGTCTTGATATTCGCTGTTGCCGCGAGCCTGAGTGCCTGCTGCGTTTCGGAATTTTCGCCCGTATCCCACGCCGCTGCGATAGTTGATCGACAGTACAACGTAGCCCTGACTCGCGAGCCACTGATTGGCCGCGTACGCCCAGTGATAAAACTGCATGTAGTGATACGCGGGCAGCATTTGCCGCTGCGGACCGCCGTGCACAAAGATGATTGCGGGACGTTTCTCGCCGGCTTTCATGTTCTGTGGAATGAACAACGTGTTGCTAATGTCGAGTCCATCGGCGGCTTTCGTGTGCACCACCTCAGGCACTACGTGTGCTTGCGTTGGAAAATCTTTGCCGAGCGTCGGGAAAATCAGTTTCGGTTCGCCGCCGCTTGTCGGTACGATGGCGATGGAAGCAGGAATTTTTGCGCCGAAGTAAATCACGGCCACGCCTTTTCCTGATGCGAGTGGTTGAGGATACGTCTCGACTCCATCGCCCATTGAAATGCGTGTAGGCTTGCCGCCGCTGGTGGGCACCATCCAAATGTGTCTACGCTCCATGTCCTCGGCGTTGGTGCAGTAGAACAGCGTCTTGCCGCCATCACGTGACATCGCAAGCGATGTTTCGTTCTCAATAAGGCCATCGGTGGTCGTTAACAGTGTTGGAGCGCCGCCGTTGATGCTGACGGAAAACCATCGTTCCCATTCATCGTTGGGCACGGTGACGGGAAAGATGATGTTGTCGCCCGCCCACACCATGTTATTGAGTGACGTAAACAGCGTGTCTTTGGGGGCGTTGTGCCACACTTCTTTCGCAGCACCCGTCGACGCGTCGGCCATCATCAGCGACAGTGTGTAGCCGCCCGGGAATGCCGACGAGTAAAAACCCGGTGAGAACATCATGTTGTTTGCGGGGCCCTGACGTCCCCCGCCCGGCGCCGCGCCAGCGCCTCCGCGACCGCCACCTCCACCTCCACCGCCACTGCCACCGCCACCGCCACCGCCACCGCCACCACCAAATCCGCCGCCGCATCCACTCGACGGATTGCCGGGTTGGCGTACCGCGTTCGGATTTGCCGCCGGTCCTGCCGGATTGCCAATGCCACCCTGCCCCTGTTGCGCCTGAAGTCCAAACGGCGTGCCTGGACGCCGATAAAACGCGATGTGCTTGCTATCAGATGACCACGTAGGTCCGCCGTCGCAGTCAACGCCCGGTGATATGTACGTCGCTTTGCGCGTCGCGACATCCAACACCATCACGAACGCATGATTTTCACGATCGCTCACCCACGCGATCTTCTTTCCGTCGGGCGACCAACGCGGCGCGCTGTTGCGTCCCCATTCTCGAATGTATGCCACGCCGCCGGTATCCATCGCTGTAAGCGGACCACCGCGCGCAACCTTCGCGCGATAGATCTGTGCGTCCTTCACGTACAGCACATACTTGCCATCTGGTGATAACTGCGGCGCCGACCCTTCGGCGACACGCCACGCGGGTCCACCGCTCGAGCGTACGGCCCAAATAGCGCGCTCGGCGCCCGCGGGATCGTGCGATGGGTTTGCAACCCAACCAAAGCGATTGGGCGCGGATCCGCGTACGAAGGTGATGATACTCCCGTCGTCCGAAATATCGACGTCGGTGAGATCAATGCCGTCGTCGTTCATGAAGTTCGTGAGTCGCGTCGCTTTCCAATCGGGTGCGGCGGCGGTGTACACATTGCGCATGCCGCGATCATAGGTCATCCACGCGACGCGATCGACACCGTGCGCTGATGCCAACATCAGCGGCGACGCGGGTGACATGAACGGCGCGATGCTCGGCAGGTTTTGCGCGTGCGCGGATGCGAGCGCGATCGTTGTTGCGGCGACGACTGCGTGCGCGATGCGCCGAGTGACGGGCGAGAGCTGGCGTGTCAGTTGCATCAGAGATCTGGTTTGGGGTAGCGAACTCCCCAAACATACGATCCTTTTCGGTATGCCGCGAAACTTCCGCTGGGCCGTGCGACTGGTGCTCGTGTTGGTGGCGTTGTGTCACGTTGGTGTCTACCCCGCCCGGGGACAGGGGGCGCCCTTCTCCCGCCTGCCAGACAGTCTGCCGTCGGTGTCCGCGCTGTCGGCGCGACTGTCCGACGCAGGCGCCTACTTTGATACCGACAATCTGATTTCGAACGAGCGCGGCTATCAGCAGGTGCTGAACGCGATGGACCGATTGGGCGTTCGCGGTGGCGCGTACATTGGCGTGGGACCAGAGCAAAATTTCACCTACATCGCACGAACGCGCCCCAAGATTGCGTTTTTGGTGGACATTCGCCGCGACAATCTGTTGCAGCATCTAATGTTCAAGGCACTGTTCGCGCGCTCGCGCAATCGCGCGGAGTTTTTAACGCTGTGGACGGGACGGCCCGTACCGAGCAATGTCCTGGCGATGTCAACGCGGTCGATTAACGCAATTGTCGCGTGGCTGGATTCAACAGTAGCGACCACCGCGAGCGCTGGCAGTGCGCGCGCGATGGTTCGCGACGAGGCGCAACGCTCGGGCATTGTACTGTCGACCGCTGACGTGAACACGATCACACGCTTTCACGATGCGTTTATTGCCGACGGACTCTCGTTGCGGTTTACGTCGACGGGGCGTGCCCCACAGCCGTATTACCCGACGCTGCGTCAGCTGGTGCTTGAGCACGATGCGGCGGGCGTACAGCGAGGATACTTAGCCAGTGAAGACGATTTTCAGTTTGTGAAGTCATTGCAGCGTCGCAATCTCGTTGTGCCAGTCACGGGAGACTTATCAGGTACGAAGACGCTCCCAGGAATTGCGCGATATCTCGCGGAAGTGGGCGAGAAGGTGTCGGTGTTGTACGCGTCGAACGTCGAAGACTATCTCATTCGAGACGGCACGTTTGCCACGTATGTCGCAGGAGTACGCGCATTACCGCGCGCCGGTAATGCGGTAATGATTCGCAGCTTTTTTGGTGGCGGTGGGCATCCGGAGTCGACGGGAGAGTATTACGCGACGCAGCTGTTGCAGCGCATGGACGCGTTCGCGAACGACGCCAGCCTCGAACGCATTGGCCGCTATCGCGATTTGGTGTTGCGCAACTATCTGCCGTTGCGGGCACCGTTGTATGAGCCCGGCGAACGCGTGTTACTAGACGGGCACAACGCGTATCCCGAAAAAGGTTTGTGGGTCGATCGCATTGAGCGCGTGCTCGCAACGGGAACGCCGGTAGCGATTGAGCAAGACCTGTATTGGCGCAAGCCAATCGGCGCTTCGACGTTCACGAGTGTGGTCGCGCACGACTCCGACGCAACCGACGGCGCGCCGACGCTTGAGCAGTACTTTTTTGCGCGCATTGCACCAATCATGGAGCGCACTTTGCGTGAGAATCATCGCGAGAGTTGGCCACTGATTACGCTCAATCTCGATTTCAAAACCGACGAGCCCGCGCATCACGATTTTATTTACGCGTTGCTCGGCAAATATTCTGCCTGGTTGACGACCGCACCGCGAACCGCCACTCCTGAAGTCGCGGCGCCGTTGTCGGTGGGGCCGTTGCTGGTGCTGGCCGGTTCTGACGTCGGGCAACGTGCGAGCTTTCACGACGCGGTGCCGGTAGGTGGAAGGCTCAGAGCGTTTGGCGCAATTCCTTCGGCGCCGATTGCAGGCGCGACGCGCGAGGAGCGCGCGCGTCGCGCGGTCGAGCTTACGCCTGCACAGTTGATCGAACCACGCGTGAGCAATTACGCACGCTGGGTGAATTTTCCGTGGAGCGTTGTTGAAGAAGGCGGGCAACGGAGTGCGGGCACATGGACGTCGGCCGATTCGACGCGGCTCGTGTCGCTTGTGGCGCGTGCGCACGAGCAATCGCTGTGGATTCGATTTTACACGCTGGATGGATTTACGGCCGAGCAAGATCGCGGGTTCACGGCGTCATACAATTTTGGCGGCATTGACGCTGCGAAAATACGGTGGCGCGCCGTGATTGACGCGGGTGTCGATTTTGTCGCGACGGATCAGTACGGCGAGTTCGCACAGGAGCGAACAACGCGACGCCTAACTACTCCGCCGACGCACGACAAGCGCCGGTAAGCGCTCGCAAGTGCTCGGCTACTAATTGCTGGTGGACGCGCGAGGATACCAACGGCCAGCGGCCATCGTCCCGCGTGGAGTGCGCATCACGGACAGGTCAAGGCTCGGGTCACGATCCACGAGTATCAGGTCGGCCCACGCTCCTGCTTCGATTACTCCGACACGCGACTGACTGCGCAAGTAGCGCTGCACAAAGTCGCCGGCGTTGCGCGTAGCAATGAGTAGGACCTCTCGGGGCGTGAGCCCAATGGCCACCAGCTCGGCAAGTTCATCGTGCAGCGCGCCGCCGGGAAACATGAGCGGGAGCGGAATATCTGTTCCGGCAAGCAATCGCACGCCCGCACGATGCAATGCACGTACAAGCTTCTGCTGAAAGCGGAAGTTGTCTTCATATTGCGGCGCGGTCGCGAGCTCCCGACCGGTATACAGACCTCCACGCCAAAAGTCTCGCATTGCCGCGGGAAGCGTGAGACCGGCGTCGCTAGCGAGCGCGGAGTCCACAACTATTGGCTTTCCAATTTGACGTGCGATGGCGTGATAGGTGCTGAGCGTCGGCGTGAGCCAGATACCGGCTGCCGCCATGCGCTTCGCAACGTCGGCTATGCGAACGTCTGAGCGGTCTCGTTGAAAGTGCGTGTACAACAACTCTTCGGCGTGGACGACAAGCACCTGATGATGCGTAAGGACCGAGTCAAAGGGCAGATTGCGTGGTGCGTGTCCCACAAGCGGCATATGAACGCGAACGGATGCAGCGCTCAACTGATCGTACGCCGCAGGCGCCACGTTTCCGTGAATCTTGAGCAAGTCAAATCCAGCGCGAAACTGCGCGTCGACGGCGCTGTCGGCGTCAGCGGCAGATTGAATCATCGGCACATTGAGATATCCACCACTGGTAAAGATGCGAGGACCTTTGAGCGTACCGTCGCGCACGCTGTCACGCATACGCAGATGGCTTTCGTCGCCGCGCAAGTTGAACACTGTCGTCACTCCAGCGTCGAGCAGCGGCGCGAGCATCCAACTACCACCTTCCAAATGCACGTGCGTGTCGACCAATCCCGGCAGCAAAATCCGAACGCCTTTGCCTTCGACGCGCTCGGCGCCACGCGGTATCACGATTCGTGTTTTGGGTCCGATCGCGCTGATCTGATCTCCGGTCACGAGCACGGTTTGATGCTCACGCAGAGACTTGAAATCGCTCGAGAAGACTCGGACGTCGACAAATGCGGTCATTCGTGTCGCCGACTGCGCGCCCATCGACGCGGTGGTCGCCGCGACCAATGCGACGACCGCAGCCACGGAACGAGCGACGACGGCACGCACAGCTATTCGCGGGTCAGCGTCACAACAGAAGGCAGGTCGCCTACGCACTTGTCATGCAGCAGCATCGGTCCGGCTACTTTCGCCTCGCTGACGACAATGCGCGCCTCCAAGGTACCGATACAACCGTTCGCGTTCGAGTACGCACCCGTAACAACGGCCGTGTCGCCGCGCATCTCGCCTTTGAGTGGAGCGGTGACGCCTAGCGGTTTAGAGAGCTGCATCTCACCGGTGAGAACGCCGTCCTTCGGGTCGGCGAAAACGAATACGCCGGTATAGGTGGACTTACCCGTCACGACGACGCTGGCTTTCCATCGTCCCGTGAGGGTCGCGGCCGAGCAGAGGAGCAGCAAAGCGGAGAGTCGGATTAGCTGTGTCATGAGGCGCCCGAAGTGAAACAATCCGAAGGATTTGTAATGCGAATGACATTCGCATTTCACACAACGCCTGTCAAGTGGAATAGGTTTCAGTATGCGACGACCCTTGTGCCGATGACGCGAAAACGCGCATCGAATCCGACCACGCGAGCAACCACGCGATCGACCTCTTCGAGCAGCGTTCACGGCCCGCAACAAGCGCGCAGTCGTGAAACTATGAAGGCGATCGTGGCGGCGTTTCTCGAGCTCGCTCGACATCGGAGTTACGACGAGATATCGGTCGCAGAAATCGCGGAGGCCGCGAATATCTCGGTGGGTGGATTCTATGCGCGGTTTGAGAGCAAAGACGCGCTGATTGTCCCGATTAGTCGTGAATTGACTTCGATCTTTCGCGTGCAACTCGGTGGCGCACTGGATCGCGCAGAACAGCGGCACGCGACTATTGCTGGCGTCGTGCATGCCTATGTGCACACAATGGTCAATGGTTTTCGCGAGCGGCGCCCGCTGCTGATACAGCTGTCCCGCGCGGCGAGCGGGCCCGTTGCTGCGGAAGTCGGCGACATCTTTCTCGAGTTCAATCGGTTTGCTCACGGCAGATTTCGCGCGATGTGCTTGGCGCGGCGCAATGAAATTGGCCATCGGCCCGTCGCAGCTGGAATTGAATTCGCCATTTTCTTCATGTCGGCGGCGGCGCGTGACGCGGTCATCGGCGTGAACTGGCGCTCGTATGAGATCGAGCCGACTGATGATCAGCTTATCGCGCAGCTGACGCGTACGGTGTTGCGGTACCTGGATGTGAAGAAGGGTCGGTAATCGTGAGTACTTTTTCGCTGCTCGCGAGTTTCGGTATGCGCGCAATACATGCGCAGACAGCGCGGGTAAGCGGCGTGGTTCGCGACAGTGCCGGTATGCCGCTGCAAAACGCCGAAGTCGCGATCGTACAGCTCCTCAAATCGACGCGAACAGACAAGAACGGTGAGTACCGAGTCGAGAAGATTCCGTATGGCACGCAGCTGCTCACCGCGAAAGATTGGGATTTACGCAGTCGCACGATTCGATAGTGGTGTCGTCTAACGCGTATCCGCGCGATCGGCTGCTGCACGTGTCGCCGACTACACTGGACTCTGTGAGGGTCATCGATCGATACAACGACCCACTGATGGACGAATTTGAAGAACATCGCTCGCACCCTCATGAACGGCGGTCTGCCAACAGATCCCTTGAACGTCAACGAGATCCCAGTCTGGCAGATAGAAGACATCGAGTTCTACGCAGGCCCGTCGCAAACGCCTGCTCGGTACATGAAGCTCGGCTCGCCTTGCGGCGAGCACGTGATCCACACGCGCCGATCGAGTTAGGAAACGTCTTGACGTCTTGACGTTTAAACGTCATGACGCTAGCGTCAGAACATGACCGCGACCAAACGAGCCACCGTCTACTTTGATGCGAATTTGCATCATGCGCTCCGCGTCAAGGCGCTCGAGACTGAGCAGTCGATGTCTGACCTTGTCAACGCCGCGGTCCGCGTCGCCTTAGCAGAAGACGCTGACGATCTAGCCGCCGCACGCGCCCGCAAAAAAGAGCCGACCTTGCGATTTGAAGACGTGCTCAAGGACCTGAAGCGCCGTGGCAAGCTATAGCATTCAAATCAACCGGTCGGCAGCGAAAGAACTCGAGCAGATCCCCGAGCAATCACGTCGACAGATCGTCAAACGAATCGCGGCACTCGAGAA
The DNA here is from genome assembly GCA_025356185.1 of Gemmatimonadaceae bacterium. Classification (GTDB taxonomy): domain Bacteria; phylum Gemmatimonadota; class Gemmatimonadetes; order Gemmatimonadales; family Gemmatimonadaceae; genus Gemmatimonas. The sequence goes on along the minus strand of JANXUN010000206.1, from coordinate 4,778 downwards.
CAATCCGCGTCCAGCCGGCGTCGAAAAGCTCACGGGTGAAGACCTCTATCGCATTCGTCAAGGCGACTACCGCGTCGTGTATTCGATCGCGGATAACGTCCTGATCGTGCTCGTGATTCGCATCGGGCATCGACGAGACGTCTACCGAAATCAGGGCTAGGCGAGCGGTGGGGTGACCGGCACGCCCCTCTGCACGTCAATTCCGTATGCGAATCCCCTTGGCAGTCATTGGCACCGTTGCACTCTGTACGCTCGCCGCATGCGGTAGCGACGGCGCACACACCACCGCACCGAACGAAGCGTACAATCCGTACGGCCTGACTACGACCGGACCGGGCGTGTTGTCCGTTACACCGCTGGACACAACTACCATATTCGCGGTGTCGCCACTTGGCTCGCTCGCGCCGCCGGGCCATGTGCTTCCCACCGACCACATCTACATCAGCTTTGTGGATCCGTGGAGCGGCAGCCAGCAAAACAACGACTGTCGCGCGCGCCCGGTGCGTGCTGCAGGCAGCGGTGTCATTGATTTCATCATCGTGACCGAAGCGCAGGGTGACACGAAGGTGGATGTACAAATGACCAAAACGTTTCACTACTACTACGATCACGTGCTGCTCAAGCCAGGCATGGTACTCGGCACGCGCGTGAATGCAGGCGACACGATTGCGACAACCACGGGCCGCTGTCCGTCGATGGATCTGGGTGTGTTTGATTTTGATTTCGTACCGTCGGGTTTCGTGAACACCAAACGCTACGCGGGGGGTTCGCTGCACGTGGTGCCGCCGCTGCGCTACTTCATCGAACCGTTGCGCAGCTTCTTGTACTCGCGCGTGCGAACGATCGACGGTGTGCCCGCCGACAAGGACGGTCGCACCGACTTTGGTGTGCGTGGCAAACTTGTTGGTGATTGGTTCGTCGGTGGGGTGGAGCAAGACGCTTTCGTTTGCGTACGATTGGGTTTCGCACGCGCCGCGCATTTCGATTGGCGGTACCATCAGTGCGGCGGGCGTAATGTCGATTGCGGCAACGGATCCGGACCCCGCCACGGTGTCGGTCGCCTCTGGAACCGTTGCATTTCAGGGCACGTCGGTGCTTGGCCTGAATCAGTCCGGATGGGTGCTCGTGCAGATGCTCTCGGACGAGCGGCTACGCGTGGAGTATTTCGCGACTCCAGCAGCTCGCCCGATGGCGTTCACCGGCGCCGCGCAAGAGTACGTGCGCTAGTTGCATCGTCGAAATCGCGCAGCTGGGTGATTTGATGTAGACTATAGAATCGTCCGTCGGCCGAATCTGAAGCACCTCGTGCGCTGTGTTCGGCGACGACCCGCCCACAAGGATTTCGCATGCATCACCGATTTCGCGTCACGTCCGCACTGTTGCTGTGCGCGTTGACCGTGCTTCCACTGGCCGCGCAGCGACCGATCAAAGTGTTTATCTCGGTCGATATGGAAGGGATCGGTGGAGTCGTCACTGCCGAGCAGCTGAGCCCTTCCGGATTCGAGTACGCGAAGTTTCGCGAATACATGACTGCCGAAGTGCTGGCCGCGATTGCGGGCGCTCGCGAGGCCGGTGCGACGGAGTTTGTCGTGGCCGATGCGCACGGTAACATGCAGAACTTGCTCATCGACAGGTTTCCCGCTGGCGTCACCATTATTCGCGGATCCCCACGTCCGCTCATGATGATGGAAGGAATCGACTCGACGTTCAGCGCGGCGATGTTCATCGGCTATCACTCGGCCACCACAAATTCGCAGGGCGTGCGCGCGCATACCATTTCCAGCGCGACGTTTTCGGCGGTAAAGCTGAATGGCGTGGCGATGTCTGAGTCGGCCATCAACGCCACCATCGCGGGGCACTTTGGTGTGCCGGTCGTGATGGTATCGGGCGATGAACAAGCGGTGGGTGAAGTGCAGAAAATGCTGGGCACGGTCGAGGGTGCCATCGTGAAGCGTTCCATCAGTTTTCATGCGGCAGCAGTGATGACGCCCGAGTCGTCGCAGGCACTCATTCGCGCGAAGGCCAAGGCGGCAATTTTTCGTGTGAAGGACTTTAGGCCGACGACCGCCACGGGGCCTTTTCGACTTGAACTTTCGTACAAGAGTTACACGCCAGCAGAAATGATGGCGTACATGCCCGGCGTCGAGCGCGTCGATTCGCACACGGTTCGATTTAGCGCCAGGTCAATCATCGACATTTCGCGATTTATTGAGTTTGCGACGAGCTATCGCGCAGATCTCACACCATAACCGATACTCCGATGACACACGCACCTACCCGGCTGCTTGCGCTCGCGGCGCTCTTTGCATATTCAACCATGTCTCATGCACAGACGACTCCCGTGACGGCTCCGCGCGTATCACCACTCACGCTGGCAACGACGGGGTGGCCCGACGGCGCGCCGATTCCCAACAAGTTCACGCAGGCGGGCGAGCAAGTCTCACCGCCGTTTACGTGGACGAATGTGCCAGCAGGCACGGTGACGTTTGTGATCAACATGCTGGATCCCGATGTCGCGATTCAACGCGGTACCGAAACGCAGCCACATTGGATTTTCTGGAATATTCCCGGCACGATGACGGGATTGCCCGAGGGAATCAAAGCAGGCGGAGAATTACCTGACGGCTCGCGACAGATCAGCGCATCGGGTCTGCAGTATCGCGGTCCTGGAGCTGCGGCAAACGGCCCGATGCACCACTACACGTTTGAGCTGTATGCGCTCGACATAAAGCTCGACGTCACCGCGTCAACGAATGCGCAACTCGTGCCTGCGGCGCTTGAGACACGCGCGGCGGTGATGAAAGCGATGCAGGGCCATGTGTTGGGGAAGGCGGTGTATGTGGGGTTGTTTCGGCGACCGCAGTAGGGACGCGGTTACTCGGCGACTTCCACCAGATAGCCGAGTTCGACCTCTGCCAGCATTTGTTGAATATCAGGCGATGGAAATGCATGGCGCGCGGCCTCACGCACCGCGTCCATCTTCACGGCTCGCGCCCGAGATCGCTCGCTTGACGCGAAACGGTCGTACGGACGATTTTCGCTAGCCAAACAGCGCCTCTTGCAGCGGCTGTCGTTTTAGTCGCACGCCCGCGAGCGCGTCACGAATCGCCATGCTAACCGCGGTCGCGACTGGCGGAGGAAAAGCGTTGCCAATCTGCCGATACGACGCTGTCTTCTTTCCAGCGAACCTCCACTCGTCTGGGAATCCCTGGATGCGCGCGGCCATGCGCAGCGTCAAACGTGGCAAACCATCGAGCGGAAAGTCCGCTGCTGGCGGTGCATCAGCGATTCCGCGTCCATCAACTCGGAGCAATCGCCACGCCTCGCGGGCGCGCGTCGGGCCAAGATCGGGACCGCCGTGAAGCTTCGATCCACCCACGAGCGTTGGCGCGATTCCGTTTGCGCGGTCTGCCCATGCGAGCGCTCCGGGCCAATCGCTGGCTGCGATCAAATCGATCAGTGCTTGGCCCACTGTTGGCGGAGTTCCGACCGCTGCGGGCCACTCAAAGTGTTTCGCCGCGCGGGGTCGCAGCGCCACAAGAATGAATCGCGGACGAAGTTGTGGAACTCCGAAATTGCTGGAGTTCAATACCTGCCAGTTGACCACATAGCCCAAGCGTTCGAGACGTGCCGCAATCGATCTGCGATATTTCTCAAACTTCGCCGTGGCGAGTCCCGGCACATTTTCGAGCATGACGGCAGCAGGTTTGATCGCTTCAACAATGTCGAGCGCCGTCGGAAAAAGGTCGCGCTCGTCGTTTTTGCCAAGTTGCTTTCCGGCGGTGGAAAACGGGGGGCACGGAACCCCGCCGGCGAACAAGTCCACGCCGGAAAATTCGCGGGGATTGAACTCTCGCACGTCCTGATGGATGACATTCCAACTCGGACGATTGAGTCTCAGCGTGCCGACTGCGTGAACGTCGAGCTCAACTGCGGCGACATGGTGGTATCCCGCACGTTCGAGCCCGAGCGCCTGACCACCGGCGCCAGCGCAAATCTCAAGCGAGGAAAGTTTACCGTTCTTCATACACGGAGAATAGGGCACCCGAACGAAATACGAAAGTACCGAAATAGCGCGTCAATCGCGCTCGCGAGCCGCAATCGGCGTCGTGGGCAGGGCGATCATGTCATCCTTATGAACGCCAGAAAAACCTCGCTGGACAATCACGTCTTGATCGTAGAGGCCGCTCAGTAACAAAATGTGCTTGCGAGCGAGGAGGCTACGCGCTCCGCCATTCACTCGCAGCCGCTTCATATAGTCTTTCTGATCGTGCAGCAGCGACTGAATCACACGTCGGTTGACGACTCGTTCCAAGTTCTCTTCAAAGAATAACGTCGCACGCTTGGCCCCACCCTTAACCATTCGAAGCTCGCGAAACCGGTGCATGTCAAGACCCGCCCACGCACTCTTCGGAAATGCGATTCCATCAATGAGCCACATAATGTTTTGTTTGCCCGCAACGCTGACGGAACGCTTCAGATCGCGGTTCGGGCTCGACAGATACTCCGTTTTCGCAAGCATCAATCCAAGCCAACAGCGACCCTTCTCGTCGGCCACGCTGATCAAGAGACACGGTCCAACATCATCGTAGGTCTCTTTTGGAATCATCCATGTCGATCCAATTGTGTTCTTCACGTCGACGTTCTCACCGTCGAGAACGAGATCGCGCAAACCTTTGGGAACGTCGAGAAAGTCACGAATAAAGTGCTCGACTTTCAGTCCGACAAATGTTTTCTCGACGTTGTCCAACTCCTTGATCGTGGTGCGGCCGGTGCGA